>NZ_JAXVAE010000033.1:0-8781 GCF_037460745.1 Hallella sp.
GTGGGCGCAAATATGCGCCCAAAGGGAACGGGAAGGACGAAAAGGAGAAAAAAGATGGGAAGGGGAACACCAAAAAGAGAAAAAAGCATGCAAAAGAAGAAAGAAAAAGAAGAAAAAAGAGAAGAAAAGGAATGGGAACGGCACAAAAATGAGAAAAGAGGGGCGAATGACCCGCCCCTCACTATTTCAGAATGTAAATTCGTTGGTTGTCCACTCGTCATCCGAGCTAAGGTCTACGTTAAAATCGCCCTTGCTATCGGCGTTTTTGCTGAACAGTCGCCCTTTGTAAACAGTAATCACGTTGCGCTGGATGGGCGCGTTAGCTATTTCTTTCTCGAATAACACGTTGCTATTCTTAGCATGCGTGGTTACCGTCACATTCAAGCCCTTGTTATCGGCTTTGGGAAAAGAGTAAACCTCAAAGTTACGGACTGTTCCAATCATATCATCGGTTATGTTGAATTTTTCCCACTGCTTGGAGTTGACACACCCCACCCCATTGATGGCATCGAATGTGGAACTACCGCCCGTATAATATAGGCGCACCATTTTAACATCAGCGGTTACCGCATCCGTGGCCTGCAATCGAAACATGGCCACCGCGCGCTTCAACTTCAACTGATAAGTGCAATCTTGTTCGACATTGATGCTATCACTATACCAAAACGTATCGGTCACCTTATTATTGGGGAAAGTGATCTTCGTCGGATCGGTCATCGTTGCAATGCCATCACAGCTATGCGCAAGCACCACCACCAAATAACGTCCCTCTTTCAACGACAGGTTGACAGCGCCGAAATCAGCATCCGATGCCTTTTGATTGATTTGCTTTACCCTCGTTCCATTTTGGTAAATGGCAAAGTTGATCTGTGTGCATGCTTTCCCCACATCCGTTGCACGACTCGTGCTGGTGCTTCCAAATGGTATTTGTTCAAACTGTGTGACTTGAAAACGGATCGCCACACCATCAACAGCGCCGCCTCCCCCATCGTCTTCGTCGAATACGGCTTTTTGACACGAGGAGAAGGCGGCGCTCATTATAAAGAACGCCATGAGGCGAACAAATAGTTTCATATGCGGTCAAGTGTTAGTTTTATTTGCAAAGATACAAGATAAAACAACACATAAACGCAAGAAATCGGAAAAATTACAAAAAATCTAATGTCTTATAAGATTCTTCCCACCAACTGAAATTTAAGGACAGGATAGAACTTCCAGTTTTCGATAAACTTAGAGATCTTGTCGCTTTCTTCACCAGCTCCAAGGGTACCGTCAAGTATCTCATGGATATCGAGTTCCTCGTCATTCTGATAGACCTTCAATGATCCCATAAACTGGCATCCGAGTTCCACGCGGAATCCCAGACGATTTTTCGGCACCAAACGTCCAAATCCCAATCCCAGGTAAGGGCGGAACGAGTTGCAACGAATATCGCCATCTACATTGCAGTTCTCATCCAGCTTCACCTGATAATCGGCGAGTGCCACACCCACCTGATCCAAGATCTCCTGCTTGTAGCCAGGATATTGATTGATGAAGCTTTCCAGTTCATCGCTATGACCACTCAGCTTCGCGATTTTGTTACCACCGACTGAGAAACCCGCAGCCACAAACAACTTACTATTGCCACCAAAAGGATACACGTTCGCTTTGACATTGAATGTTGTGCGAGCGAAATCGCCCTTCAACTCCATTGTAGAAACAGGAATGGGCACGTCAACACCCCCCATGTTCAAAGAACCGTTGGTTTCCAGATCAACATCAGCGTTCACCTTAAAGCCCGGCATGACATTGACACCGGCCTCTAATTCCAAGAAATTGGTGACAGGAGTTGCTACGCCCAAGCTGATACCCTCGGTACCTGCACCCACGTTCAGACCAACATGATTGAAGGCCGTTCTCTTAAACTGCGCATAGCCACTGGTTACAAACACAAGGCTCAAAGCAGCCATCATTACGATTTTTTTCATCACAGAATCTATATAAACAGTTAATATTTTATCATTCAAACTTACTTCTTCTTATTAGCCTTCCACTCGAAGAGATAATCGATGCCACTGATCTTCACCTTGACAAACAGATCATTGGTCTTACGGTCGGAAGTATAGAGGTAACCCGACACCACCTCACCCGGATGGATGGTGGTTCGCTCCAGGTATCCCAGGTCCTCCGGCATCTTCTCCGAATACTTCATTCGATTACCGGCCTCCAATTGGCGCATCTTGCAAATGCGCATTTGGAAATTCTTCAGGGTGTTAGACGAGCCAGCGTCGAACACCTGCGCTCCCAAGTTAGCGTTCACATTGTTCTCACGTTCGGTCTGCACCACCACCTTGTTCTTCACCTTACGCTTGGCTACCTTTTTCTTAAACTTCAAAATCTTATTGTCGTATTCGTCAGCGCCAACCAGTTCGAAGTCCTTACGCTTTCCACCCTTCATGTCATAGATTTCGATTTGCAAGGGGTCAATGTCAACGTTGATCATACTCTTGTTGACTATAAACAGTCCAATTTCCCTATAATCGCCAATATTCTCGCCCACCATAGAGTTGCTCACGCCCACGATAAGTCCGTTCTTGTTATAATATGGCCATGCCACACCATTCTTATATTCGGTCTCAATTTCCTCAATCGACGGTGTTTCCAGGATAGGCTGATTGTCGGTTGATGAATACTTAGAGTAGTTACCGTCTGCATCCACCACGACATAAAAGCCCTCAGACGCATCGTTCTTGTACGGTGTCAGCGTGCACACCCTGCCATCCTCTGTGAAAACGGCGCCTACACCCAGCTTCTTACCCTCTTTCATGAAGAAGTGCTCCTTAACGTTGCCATTCTCATAATAAGAAGTGTACTCATTGGTGAGTTTTCCGTTCTCGAAAGTCTTCTGCTCCTTCAACTTACCATTCTTAAAGTAGTTGGTTACCAAGCCTTTGAACTCGCTCTTCGTATCATCAGCCTTGTCGAGCTCCACGAATACACCTTCGCCTTGCAACTCGCCCGTCATATAATAGGTGCGAAACTCCTTGGCAGCCGTCGAGTCGGCCGGATACAGTGCCAACCGATAATAATTGGCAAACGCCTTGTTCTTCGTCACCTTCCAGTTCCTATTATAATAGATGGTGTCGAGACGGTCTTGCGGCTCTGGGGGCGCCACAGGCACAACCGTATCCACCACCACCGTATCCACTGGGGCGACAGGCACTTCCTCTACAACCTTCGCCACCTCAACTTTCGGGGCTTTCGTTTTTTTGGCACGTTTCGCCTTCTGAGCGAACGCATCATGTCCCCAACAGAGGGCAATCATCATAACCACGATGATTGAAAACTTTTGCTTCATCTTTCCTTTATTACATTAAATACTTAAAAACCTATCGATCAGTCTCTTTCTAAACAACCGTCCCACCTTCACATAGTCGATCTCATCGAATGGAGGATAGAAATGGCACACATTGTCGACCACCTCAATCAGGTAGTTCACGTTAACAATATACTTCTGGTTGACTTGCAGGAAGTGGTTGTCGAGCGCCAGCAGGTCGGTGCTCTTCACATTGCGTTTCAGTTTGATGGCCTTTTTGGTCTCAGCCACCACCACCTCCCAGCAGCGCATATCGTGGTCGTATTGGAACAGGCACACGTCATCCTTGTCGACCACCTTGAAGTCGACCGAATTGGTATAGAACAGCAATTTGCCGTTCAGCGTGGCCGGCATTTCCCGGTCTCCTCTCTCCACGATCCGTTCATGCTCCTTCTCCAGGCGTTTCACCACCGTGTCGAGTTCCTTCGTATCGATGGGCTTCAGCAACACATCGAACGCCTGCTTTCTGAAGGCCGTCACCACAAACTCATCGTATGCCGTGTACATCACCACCTGACAGCGCCCATGGGTAAACTCCGACAACTTGTCGATAAAATCCAATCCATTGACATCCGGCAACTGAACATCCAGAAACAGCACGTCTGGCTGGTGCTTGTTCAACAGGGCCAATCCGTCCAAAGCGCACAGGGCATGCCCCAGCACCTCCATGTCGTATCGGGTTTCCAACAAGTCGGCCAAAGCCAATCCTGCGTTCTTGTCATCGTCGATGATTACAACTTTCATACTGTTTGCGTTAATCGTTTCAAATTTACATTACGAAGCCGTCGGGAATGCACACCTGCGCCTTACATCCCAACACCCTTCCATCTTCCGCCTTAACATTCTGCAAGGCGAATGTCATCTTGTTGCGGTTATGCTCGTTTACAACCGCCAATGTCTGGGTAATGATTCCCAATCCAGTGCGTTTCTTGCCTTTCTTGCGAATATCAAATCCCTTTCCATTGTCCACAACGGCAACCACCGTGCTTGCCTGCTCACGTAGCACATCAATCCGCAGCGTCTTCTTGCCATCCCAACCTCTCAAGCCATGCACCAAGGCGTTCTCCACCAAGATTTGCACAAACATCGAAGGAATGCTGGTGTTCTCCAAGTCCACCTCGGGGTCCACCTCAATGGCATAGTCGAAATCGTCGCCCATCAACGGACTCTCTAACGTTAGATATTGCCTGACGAAATCCAACTCAGTTCCCAGCGCCAACTTCATCTGGCACGACAGGTCGAGGTTGCTGCGTATCAATCGCGCCAACGTCATCAGCTCGTTCGCCTCTGCCGTATTGGCATGCAATATCTTGTTGTTAAGCACATTAAACACGAAGTGGGGCGATATGCGGTTTCGCGCCCCCTCGAGTTTCAACTGCAATACGCGTCGCTTGCTCTCCTCCAATCGTTTGCCCGATCGCATGCTCTTCATGACAAAGAACATACACACCACCAGCACAACCATCAGCGCCGCCAAGGCCATCTGTCGCGTCTTGTTGAGTTCCACCGACTTATGTTCGAGCGCCAACTCATGGTGCAACTTCAGCGTGTCTTGCGCAAAACGGTCCATAATTTCCGAAGCGCGCATATTGGTCCGTTTATGCTCCAACGAGTCGTTTTTCTGCATATCCTCACGCAAGTTCTCGTAGGCCATCCTATAATTGCCTGTGGCCAGATAATATTTGCGCAAATACTTGTTGCGTATCTGTCGCAAGCCGAAGGCCACCTGGCTCTCGGCATCCGCCCCCAGCAGGCGTCTCTCGTCGCTCAGTGTGCGCGCCACAGCCGCCATATTGCCTTTCTTCACATCCTGTCCGATATGAATGGTGTTGCAATAATACACCGCCGCCACATCATGGTTGGCCACCAGGAAAGGCTCACACTCCGCCAGATACTTCTCCGACAAGGCAATGCTGTCGAGGTTGAGGTACACATCGGCCATGTTGAGCTTACAGAGATACATGTCGAAGCAATTCTCCTTACCGTTCTTTACAAGCAGCCTTTCCAACTGCAGGAACTTGCGAAGCGACTGCGGATAGTCTTTCTTGTAATAGTAGAAACTGCCATAGTTGTTCAAGTAATAAGCCTGCATCGACAGCGACAACACCGAGAGATAGGCTTCTGTTTGTTGGTAACACTTGAGTGAGCTCTCAAAGTCGTTCAGCTTCAGGTAGATGTCGGCCAATCCCACATAAAGCGTCACGTTCTCCTCCTTAGGCAACTGCAGGGAATCGACGAGAAACAAAGCCCTACGATAGCAACCGGCCGCCTCCCTCAACTGGTTCTTGTAAACAAACGCGTCGCCCAGGTTGGCGCAGATGCTGGGAGCCTGATGCTGCATATCGCTCCGCATAGAATATTCATAGGCCAACCGGTAGAGCCTCACCACCTCGTCCGCCTTACGGTGGAAGTTGTGGTAGTTGATAGCCTGGCAGTTGTAGGTATATGCCAAGAGTCCGTTGCGTCGCGGTGTGTCGGGCTGACTGAGCGCAAACCGTATCGTGCGGTCCATGTAGTTGACCGTAGAGTCGGGCGTATCCGATTGGCAGAACCACCTACCCTTTCTAACGTAACACTCATAGTACGCCATGCTGTCCTTCGCTTCGCGCATGCCTTTCTCAATCTCCTTCAAGGCATCGGGCGACTGTGCTCCGAGCAACTCGTCCAACTGGTGCAACCGGCCGACACGCTGCGCGTCAGCCTTCTCATCTACTGTGTGTCCACACGAAGCCATCAATCCCATCAGGAGCAGCAACACAGTCCCTATATTTTTCTTGCAATTCCTTTTCATTTTCTTCCTTTATCAATCAAACAGTAGTTATTCACACTGCATAATTAATAAAAACGCAGCAAACCAGCAAGCCTTTGACGCTATTTTATCTACTTTTTAATCGATTATCTACTCATTTCCTTACTACCAACCCACACGTGCCCACAAACCGGAAGGCGTGACCTCCGTCCTACGCGATCCATCTGAAACGCGAAAATAGGTTGCCGCATGTGTATCGTGCGGCAGCCTATCTCGCTATTGTCATTGGTTTGTTTCATTTGGGCAACACCTATGTTATTTTCTTCCTACCCTGTTCATCTTACCCAAATAACGAAGCTTGTTGGCAACGGTCTTACTGTTGGCGCGGCTTCTTGTGTCGTCGTCTCCAAACATCAGCTCCAACCAGTCTTCGCTGATGCCATCGAGAACCGTCACCATGATTGGCGCATCCGCATCTTCCCATGTGGCGTCCTCGTCTATAGGAGAGCTGCCAGCGTCGTATTCTATCATCACCAATGTTTGTTTCTTGGCCGAGTAGTAAATAACTTCCATGTAACCGGCCTCGTTGTCCTCGCCCAATTTGTCGAGGCCCAACTTAGCGGCTGCCGCCCTCAAGGTCTTATAGTCGGCCTCATCACCATTATAATATATCATTCCGCCCTTACCCAGGTGTGGGCTCTCAGTAATGTTCATGGCCAACGGCGCCTTTACATCCAACTGTGGCGTAAACGACGGGAAGCCTGCATCGCGAGGCATAACGTTGCGTAAGGTCTTACCTGTAAACAGATGGTTGAACTTCATGTTTTTCGCCACAATCTTTGCGTTCTCATCGCTCATCCCTTGTTGTTTGCTATAGAACGTTCCATAACCACTCAAGGCGATCACGAAAGCGTCGTCGGTCTTATCCACCGTACACTCCACGTTTTTGCCATCTTCAGAATGGAAGGATCCTCCCGTAACCGTGTTTTCCACCATCACAACAACACCCTGGTCGTATTTCGTCTGGTTCTTGTTGTAGTTGGATACCTGCATGCCCATGTTTACATGTTGCTCATCGCCAGGCACCAGCACCAAGGTCCCATCCACCACGCACACCACATTCTGCGCACCGTTCGTTGTTGGCACTGGCCAATCCACATCGCCCAGCGCATCCGAATAGATATGTATCTTGTTTTCACCGGCTCCGCCGTTCCCCTTCATTTTCAACAGCACACAAACATCTTCCTTACTAATGGTAATCTGCTCCGAGGCTTCCTGTCCGCTTTGCGAGCGGGCTTTCACCACGGCGTCGCCCTTCATTCCCTCAGGAACATATATGCTGAATTGTCCATCTTTATCGGTCTGTACGCTTTCCGTACAGGTCTTACTGGTCTCCACCCATACCGAGGCTCGCACACCTTGGCTTTCGCCATCAATAACCTTACCATACACGCGCACCAATCGTGGCAACACAATATCTACCTGGCGCTGCTCTCCAGGAGTAAGGGCGGGCACATCCACCTTCACCACCTTATTATATCCACCGTAATTCTTGGGCTTCACCGTGATGCTGAAATCGGTGTTGGCCGGCACAACCTGACTGTAATAGCCGTTATCGTCGGTTACACTCGAAACCACCTGCCCCACATTCACACGCACACCAGGCAACCTATTGCCGTCCGTATCCTTCACGTAACCCATCACAAGGCCCTGGTTCTCAGGCCAGTCGAGGTTAACCCATGAGAAGTGGGACACTTCTCCCACATAGACATCGCCTTGCAAGGTGGCGCTACCCTCTTCTTCCCAAAGGCCCGTCTTCTCGTTGAAGCTCCACAGGGGGATGCTGGCGGGTCGGTTGCTTTCCATTCCCGCAGGGATGGGGAACGTGAGCTGGGCCTTCACACCCTTCCTCAGTTGCAGCTTTTCGCCATTGTCGCCAAACATATTCAGGTCGGCCATGCCATACGATAACAGTGTGACGCTCGAGTTGTCCAAGCGCACAGCAGCCAGATCGCCGCCGGGCATCATCTCGGCAAAACTGTCGTGGTTGGGATCAAGATACACCATTTCCGTCTTCACCTTCCCCAAGTAGGTCTCGTCATAGCCGTCTATCCGGTAAGCGTTCTTCGGCAGATCAATGGTCATGCTTCCTGCCGTCAGGGTTTGCGCCGTCGATGCGTTGTAGGTCTTGATGGAGGTATAGTCGTTGTTCGCCTTCTTGCACATCACCACATTCCAAGTATCGTCATAGGCTATGGGAGCGGAGCGCACCACGTCAAAATAACCATCCTTGCTGAAGCGCACAAGCGATCTTCTTTCCACCATCGCCTGCTCCGAGAGATCAAACAATCCCTCAGTATTGGTTGTTGAACTGGCTGTACCCGAGGTTACGAGCACACCCTCAAGCGGTGTTCCATTCACGTCCTTCACTATACCCGAGAGCGAATACGACACCATATTCACCTCAATGGGATCATCACCCGGCTCATCCGGGTCTTCATCAGGGTTCATCAAACTTTTCAGTTCGCTACACGAGGCCAACGACAACAATAAGGCCATCAGGAAAAACGAGAAACGATAAAACTTATGATTCATATCCCTAAAAGTTAGTTAGTGGTCTAATTGTAACTATTCAGCGAAAGGGCATGGCGGGGTATCAAGCCTCAAATAAGGC
>NZ_JAXVAE010000034.1:0-1425 GCF_037460745.1 Hallella sp.
TGACTGGATTTGAAGTGTTAAACCCTGATTTGGTGATTTGTCATTTAGACTCCAAGGCATCTATGCAAATTGACCTGACTATCAATAAGGGTCGTGGATACGTCCCCGCTGATGAGAATCGTCAGTTCTGCACAGATGTTAATGTACTCCCAATCGATTCAATCTACACCCCTATCCGCAACGTCAAGTACTCTGTTGAGCCTACTCGTGTCGAGCAGAAGACCGACTATGATAAGCTCACGCTTGAGGTTACTACGGATGGTTCCATTCACCCGAAGGACGCCCTGAAGGAGGCTGCTAAGATCCTTATCTATCACTTCATGTTGTTCTCTGACGAGAAGATTACTCTTGAGAATCCGAACGCCGATGGCAACCAGGAGTTTGATGAGGAAGTGCTGCACATGCGCCAGTTGCTGAAGACTAAGCTTACCGATATGAATCTTTCAGTTCGTGCGCTTAACTGTCTGAAGGCTGCTGATGTTGAGACCCTTGGAGATCTCGTGCAGTATAATAAGACAGATCTCTTGAAGTTCCGTAACTTCGGTAAGAAATCGCTTTCTGAGCTTGATGATTTGCTCGAGAGTCTGAATCTGTCGTTTGGAACCGACATTTCCAAGTATAAATTAGACAAGGAGTAGTTCTATTTTTAGATAACGCTCTTTCAAAACGTAAAAAACAAAATGAGACATAATAAGAAATTCAACCATCTGGGTCGTACTGCATCTCATCGCTCAAGCATGCTCGCTAACATGGCATGCAGCCTGATTATGCACAAAAGAATCACTACGACCCTCGCTAAGGCCAAGGCTCTCAAGATGTATGTTGAGCCGCTGATCACACGTTGCAAGAAGGACGACACAAACAGCCGTCGTGTTGTTTTCCGTTACCTTCAGAACAAGTATGCGGTTAAGGAGTTGTTCGGTGAGGTTGCCGCCAAGGTTGCTGACCGTCCCGGTGGCTACACACGTATCATCAAGCTCGGCTCTCGTTTGGGTGACGCTGCTTCTATGGCTTTCATCGAGCTCGTTGACTTCGATGAGAACATGGCCAAGACTGCTAAGGTTGAGAAGAAGACTCGTCGTAGCCGTCGTTCTACGAAGAAGGCTGATGAGGTTGCTCCTGAGGCAGTTGCAGAGACCTCAACAGAGGCTCCCAAGGCTGAATAATCTGATCGCATTTTCACTTTATAAGAAATCTCCGGTTCTTTCTGAGCCGGAGATTTTTTTTGCTTTCGTTTCTTTTGTGTTATTTGATGCGTTCAATCCATTTTTTCCTGACTTCGTCACTCAAAAAACACGTATTTTATAACTGATTGATAAACAATATTTTGTATCTTTGCGTCACCTGATTTTGGGTGACGCAAAAGGTTTTTTAACGTAACCATCCGAAATATGCCGACTTGTTAATTGCAAAAAAACTCGCAAG
>NZ_JAXVAE010000035.1:0-9281 GCF_037460745.1 Hallella sp.
GAACTTGGGGAAGTATTTCACCTCCTTGCCTTCCGCAAGGTTCGCGAGAATGTTATTACACTTTTGTGTATATAAAAAGGAAATTATGCTTTTTCGATTACCCAGTTTTCGATATTCCCAGTAGTGCAGTCGAAGTTGATGCCAACCCTGGTTATTGGCTTGCCGCTTAGCGCAAAGCGTTTGTGATAGTTCTTCAGGTTGATTTGCCGCATGGCACACTGTGCACTCTTGCCCAACTTAATCTCCAACAGGAAGATGTCTGTATGGGTGAGCAACACGATGTCAACCCTACCGTTGGGTGTATGAACCTCAACGTCCACCTGATAGTCTGTAAGCAGAGAGAATATGATGAAGAGCATCTGCTGGTAATGTCCCTCATAATGAGCGTTGTTGCAGTAAGGAACTGTTGCCAGAAATGTCTGGAGTAAGGTTAAGGCCTCCTCCATATTCTGCTTATCCAATGCCTGTGCGATACGACGGGCTGTATTGGTTGTTGCAAGTGTATTTTGTGTGACGTATGATGGAATCAGTGCCTTGGTCAGTCCCATTTTCACCTCCTTGTTAGGAACATCAAGAACGTAATAGTTGTAGTCTTCATGATATTCCTTGATTGTGATATATCCACTTTGGTAAAGCAGCGGCATGATGGTTGGCATATTCTCCGTAGGAACATCAAACTCGCTGGCATCAGCCTCCACTCGGGTGATGACATCTGTAGGAACTACCTGATATTTGCGCATCATATTGATGAGATAAGTTGGAGTGCCGGAAGTAAACCAATAGGAACCGAACTCGTTTTCCGTAAAGCAACTCAACAGGCTATACGGATTGAATATATCGGGTGAGAATCTTGTGAAATGATAGCCGTCATAATTCTCTTTCAACTTGTCGATTACTTGCTCTTTCGTTATGTTTCTTCTTCGGGCAAGCGCTTCGATATCGTCCGACATTTGCGTCAAGAGCTCTTCTTTGGTGATGCCACAGATACCAGCATAGTCATCATTCATGGATATGTTGGTGATGTTGTTCAGTTCGCTGAAGATACTGATCTGCGAGAACTTGGTGATACCCGTCAGAAAGACAAAGCGTAGTTTCGCTTCGCTGTATTTCAAAGGACTGAAGAAGTTGCGCATGATATTGCGCAAGGCATCCAACTGTTCTTGCTCGTGAGCCACATCCAGCATGGGCGCATCATATTCATCGATAAGCACAACAACCTGTCTGCCAGATTTCTCGTATGCCGTATTGATCAGTTCTGTCAATCGGTTGTTGGCATCTATTTGTGGCTGTGTGACACCCCATTTCTTCTCTTCTGTTTCCAGAATGAATGCGAGATACCGTTCCAACTGTTGCTTATCCATGTGTTTGCCTCCACTCAAATCAAAGTGGAGCACAGGATATTCGGCCCACTCCTTTTCCAGCTGTTCGATGGCAAGTCCTTTGAATAAGTCTTTCTTGCCTTCAAAGTAACTTTGGAGGGTGGTTAGAAACAGGGATTTTCCAAAACGGCGTGGACGTCGCAAGAAGAAATAGGTGCCGCTGGTGTGGGTCAGGCGGTAAACGTATTCCGTCTTGTCGATATAGAGCTTATCTTCCTTGCGGATTCGCTCAAAAGTCTGTAAGCCTAATGGATATAACTTGAGTGCCATAATCGTCGGCGATTGTATTTCCACCGTAAATTTACGGTTATTAGTTGACATACGCAAATAATCGTCCGCAATTATCCCAAATCGGTCGTTAGATTTCAATTCTTGTTAGTGTTTGTTTCGAGCAGGTTGCGACAGTAGCGCCCAAAGGCATAGCGGGCTATGTCGAAACGCGAATGGAAGCAAGATGCCGAAAGAAACGCTGACAAGAGTTGGAAAGAATTAATAACAACCTACCTTTTTACCTATTTCGGTCTAATGACCGATTGGGGATTATCATCTATCGTCCGTTAGATTATCACCCCCTGCCGGTCGTTGGGCCGAAATGGGAAGAGTAAGCCCCGCCGCATTGTCACAACGCGGCGGGGCTGGGCGCCTATAGGCTGTTAGAATAAAAATGATCACTTAACTATATGTCATGTTCTTTGCGATTTCTTCTTGGGCATGTGGCTCCACCGCCAACTTACATGGAGCATGAGGTAAGAAGGGATGCTCTTGCGCCAGCTCTCCACACGGCCCTGGGCATTGAGCGTGTACTCGGTGCTGCGAAGCTGGTGGAAAAGGTCGAAGGCTTCGAGGCGCACGGCGAGCATCTCCTTCAGGAACGACCGGGAGAGGGAGGCGTTGCACACAAGGTCGTCGGTGTTCATCGCCGCGCTGTAGTAGCCGCGCCTACTGTACATCTTGGCGTCGGCGGCCAGTTGGAGCTTCCAAGGCAAACGGCAGTTGAGGGCGAAGCCATAGTTGTACTCGTAGATGTTGAGCGTGGTGAAGTTGGCGCGGTTGCTCGTGCTGTGGCGATAGGCAAAATGGCCCGTGGCCGCGAGGTCGAATCGATCGATGCGGTAGGTGAGTCGCAGGTCCTCGGTGTTGAGGAGGGTGCGCACGGTAGACCGGGGCGCGCTTTTCAGCAAGGCCTCCGCCGACTGGCCGTTCGACGCGGAATATTGCACCACATCAAAGTCGTTGTCTTCCTCATAGTTTATGCGCGAATGGGCGTCGAGCGCGAGCCGCTTCTTCGTGTCGAGCGGGCGGTTGAAGTGGGCCTCCTGGTTGAGGTTCCACGACGGCCTACTCACGTTGTCGAGCATCTGCGTGAAGGCTCCCGTTGTGGTGTTGTAGCCCTGGCGCTGGCCTATCTTGTTGAGGGTGATGGTGGCGCGGCCGTTGAGCGTGAGGTTCTGCTGGCGCTCGGGCACGGTGGTGCGCAGCGTCCACAAGAGGTGGTGGTTACGACTATGGCCGAGATGTGGATTGTGCAGGGTGATGAGCAGCGGGTCGACTGTGGAATAGATGGGAATGCGTTCGCGCACATGATTGACGCTGCTCACACTCGACATGAGCGTCACCTCGTAGCCATGCCGCGCGGTGTTGCGCACGAAGTTAGCGTTGTAAGTCACAAAGCGGTCGGTGTAGCGGGCTATGGTGTCGAGGCGAGCGTGGTGGTAATCGATGCGGTCGCTTTTCACCATGCCGCTCACGCTCATGTTGAACCACGTGTAGCGGTCGCCCTCTTGCTTGCTGTAATAGGTTCGCAGGGTTAGGATGCCATTGCGTTTGAGCATGTTGTAGCGTTCTGTGTTGTCAGGGTCGTCGTGCATCAATCCCAAGCTGTCGGCAAGCGAGTGTTGATGATCCGTTTTGTTGAATATCTGGTTAGCATAGGCGCTGAGCTGATAGTTCCAATCGTTTAGGGCATGAATGGTGTAGGAGGCTTGCGCATCCAGCATATACTGGTTTGACGGGATGGCACGCACCGTTCGCCCTACAAACACTTTGCGCTGCCAGCGAGGATAGTCGTAAAGGGTGCTTCTCTGTTCGTCTCCGCCGCATTCACGAGTGTAGATGCCATTGAGGTTCAACTCCAAGTCGTCGCCCCATGGCATGCGGTAGTTAAGGGTGTTTGAAACCCCCATCTTCCATGTGTAGGGCTGATGTGCGGTGTGGTTGCTTTGCGTATGGTTGAGCGTGTCGGTGTTCTGCCATTGCGCCGTTTCGGTGTGGTTGTCGCTTTCTGAACGTCCCCATTGCACCCACTGTTGCAGAGTGAGCTTGAGGGGCGAGAACATGTTTTTCCAACGGAACCGATGGGTAACGTCGCCTCGCTTCACCTTGTTGCCACCCCACTCGTGGCTGTTGGAAAACAGACTGCCACCAGAAGCAAACGTTTCACGTAGTTCGGTTGCGTTCCATTGTTTGCGGTTGTATTCCAGGTTGGCGGTAATGTTTTCGTCCCACCGTTTCTTCTTGTCGTCGATATTGAGGTCGAAGCCAGCGTTTACCGTCTTGTTCATGCCGTTGCCAAGCGCCTTGTCGGGCGTCCACTCGCCGTTTTGTCCGGGTCGGCGCGTCTCGTTCACATTGTTGGTGTTGACGAAGGCCGAGATGCGCGAGGCGTCGGTGAAGCGCAGGCCAAAGAGGCGCCCCGTGTAGCGGTCCTCGGTGCCCTCGGCCGCCTCGGCGTTGGCCATGTAGCCTTGGTTGTACTCGCGTTTGAGGTGCACATCCATCACGAAGTTTTTCTTCTCCACCTCACGCCCGAGCCACTCGCTCTTCTCGGTCGACTTGCGATACACCTTCACGTTCTCCACGGCATACATCGGCAGGTTCTCGAGCATCACCTTGTTCTTGCCCTTGAAGAAATCCTTGCCGTTGAGCGTGAGGAAGTCGACCTTCTCGCCGTTGACCAGGATGGTGCCGTCGTCTTTCAGCTCCACGCCCGGCATCTGCCGCACGAGGGCGTCGAGCATCGATCCGTCGGGCAGCTGGAAGGCCGACGCGTTGTAGACGATGGTGTCGTTCTTGTAGGCCATCTTGATGCGGGTGCCTTTCACCACCACCTCGCCCAACAGGTGGGGGGCGGCCAGGCTGTCGGTGGCGGCGGCTGACTGGTGGGGCGCCGCAGCGTTGTGGGCCGCGGCGGCGTTGGCTCGCTTCATGTAATGCCATGGGGCGTCGAAGTAGGTGTTGCGGCCAGGCGTTTTCACCTCATAGTCGACAAAGCAAGGCTCATAGTCGGGATGGGTCACTCGGATGATGTAGCGTTGCGGTTGGCGCGGAATGGCGAAGCAGTAGTTGGCGTCGGTGCCATAGTAGCCGCCTGTGAAATAGCCGCAGTTGGCCGAGTCGACAACGGTGCTGTCGGCCAGCATCAGGGTGGCCTTGGCGCCACGAATGGCATGGTGGGTCACTTGGTCGTACACGTGGCCCCAGAGGTCGATCTTCCGTTTTTGGGCAGACACAGTGAGGGCTGTACTGACCATGATGGCCAGTAGTAAAAGGGATTGTTTCATACGAATGTTGGGCTTGGCCCCAATCGGCCCTACGACCGATTGGGGAAGAGGGTTAGGATATTATAGATTCATCTTATTTCCGCTTGGCCTTAAACCAATCGGCGCTGTAATGGGGTATGCAAATCTGGTACGCGTTTAATCCGTCGGCGCGCACCACGACCAGTTGGCCGTCGGGATAATAGTAGACGAGCAGGCCGTGAAGGCGCAACGCCATGTCGCGCCACGACAATAGGAGAAACTGACATTCCTCATCGTCGGTCGTTATGGGGTGTGCATTGCCTTGGCAAGCGTCCAACAACTGCTGGCGCAAGGCCGCATGGTCTTTCTTGGAATAGCGGGTGCGCACAACGGTGGCATGGGTGGGGCAACGACCGTTGATTCCATCCCACCACACATGACCTTCCCTGTCGTTGCTATAGAATGTGGTGTCGCAAAGGTCGGCGTCCTTTCGCTCCTGGAGCGCAGCCATGAGCGAGTCGATCCGATTCTCAAATTCCACGGAGGCGAAGGGCAGTCCTTGGCGCACGGGCTGTTTCCCCCGCAGATGTTCTATGAGTTGCTTCACATCGGGCACCACGGCGCATTGCTCCCACGTGGGCACTTTGACGCGCACCACGCAAAGGCATTGCTGGAAATAGGCCACATGGAAGAAATAGAAGGAACCTCCTGCACGGAACGTGGCCGTAACATAGTTGGACCAGTCCATGCCCTCCTCATAGTTGTGGGTGTTGTAGAGCGTGAAGTTGGGGTTGCCAATCAGGGCGTAGAACACCTGCCTCCAAGCGTAGAGCTCGCTCTTTTGCACGTTGGGCAGCAGCACCACGTGGGTCGGCGTGCGGCTGGCCTCTCCTTTTTTTCTGCCCGTCCACCAGTCGGGCTTGTCGCCCTCATGGTATTCGAACACGGTGTCGATCACCGAGACGTTGCTGCGCTGTTCCATCTCGCTGAGCTTTCTGAATATGGGCGCCACGCTCTCGGCTGGCAAATCCTCGTAATCGAAACGGATGCTCTGGTTGCGCGAGTTTTCGGTGGCGATATTGATGCTCTGCGGACTGTTTACGCCATACTTGAAGCTCATGTTGGTGCGGTCGTAGTCCATCAGGAAATAGGCCGACGTGTCGCCTTGCTCCGGATGCAGGCGCATGGCTATGCGTCCCTTGAACAGCTCGTCGGCCTGCTCGTCGGTCATCATGCGCTTGTGGGGCAGCCGTTTCAGCAGGGGCTGAATGCTGTCTAAGAGCGTTGCGGTGGCACGCATGTTCTTGTTGTCGACACCGTAACGGCTCCACACCGATCGGTTGCGGCCGCAAGTGGCGTCGGTTACATATCCCCAGGCGCAATGCTTGTTCAGATAGTTGGCAATGGCCTCCACGGTCTTGTCGGTTTGGCTTTGGGCCAACACGCAAAGGGGAGCGATGAGGCAAAATATAAGGATTAGTTGTCGTTTCATATCCATTGTGGTTTTTACATGTTTTCAAATTCGTCGATCATAGCCACCATGTTGTCTTCCATGGTCTGCAACTCCTGGTCGATGTTGATGTTCTCCTGCAAATCGGCGGGGGCGGCATGCACGTGCTGCTCCTTGGGCATGGAGGGCTCCACGGGCGCGGGGGCCTTTCGCGCGCGCCGTTTCGATGGGTGGGAGCGGGCGGCCTGTGCCATTTGGGCGCCCGTTTCCGCCTCGTAGCGCACGGGCTGCGCTTGGCGTTCGGGCTGTGGGGCAACGCTTTGTGGGGCCACCAACTGCCGGGCGGGTTGCACGGCTACGGCCACGGGTTTGGTGGAGGCCACGTCGCTATGGTCGCTTGGCAGGAAGAGCAGGCCGGCGCCCATTGCTACGACGACCACGGCGGCGGCGCTCCACCTGAGCAGCGTGGGCTTGCGGCGTGGCGCCTCCTGGGCCTTGCCTTGCCTGAGGCCCCTGAAGAGGATGGAGAACGTGCGCCATTCGGCAGGCACATCGTGGTGCGTGCAGAAATAATCGGCAAGCAGGGATTCCTCCGCTTGCGTGGTCTCCGCTGCCATGTAGCGGTCGATCAACTGCTGTATGTGTTGTTTCTCCTTATTCATGACGTTTGGGTTATTAGTTGAACTAAACGGGCGCGGGCTTTCGACATCAGGCCTCGGCACGACGACTCGGTGGTGCCAAGCACCCGGGCGATCTCCGCAAAACTCATCTTTTCGTATTCGCGCATCTCCACCACTTTCCGCCAGTTGTAGGGCAGTTGGGCCATGGCGCAACGCACGATGTGGCCCGTTTCTTGGTCTTCCACATCCTGTTGTGGGGTGCGCGGCGCGGGGAGGTCGGGAATGTTGAAGGCGTCGTCCTCGTCGTTCTGCTTGCGATGGAAGATGCGCATGATGGGATGCCGTCGGCGATGCCGCAGATGGTTGAGCGAGAGGTTGCGCGCCATGACGCTGGCCAAGCGGCTCACCTTCTCGGGATCGTCGTGCAGGCCGTCGTGTCGCTCCCACAACCTCAGCAGCACCTCGCCGGCCACATCCTCGGCGGCGGCATGGTCGCCAAGCAGCGTCAACGCCCTCGCCACGGCTACCTGCCGCAGTTGCGCAACCAACGATATGTACTTTTCTCGTTCCATACTTACATTACACCCTAACACCCGGAAACGCTACGCCCGAATCCCTGTTTTTTTTCATCGCCACCCGCGCTCCTCGCCTTCAGGGTTGAGTGTCAGGCCGATAGCATGCAAACAAATGGCTACAATATAACACAAAGTTACGACAATATTATGTATTGAAAGAACTTTGTGGTAATTTTGCTATCCAAAAAGAATAACGTACCCTCCAAAATGATTCAGCTAAAAGAAAATCAGGGCATTCCCCGCAGCGTTCTCCTGATGATGGCCGTCATCGCAGGACTCACAGTAGCCAACTGCTACTATAACCAGCCGTTGCTCGAACTGATCCGCCATGACATAGGCATTACCGAGCAAAGCGCCAACCTCATCACCGTGATCACGCAGATAGGCTATGCGCTTGGCCTGTTCTTCCTCATTCCGTTGGGCGACATGTTCTCGCCCAAGAAACTCATCATTGCCAACATGAGCATCGCAGCCGTAATGGCCATCGTGATGGCTGTGGCGCAAAACGTATGGATGCTCTGGGGGGCTTCGTTGCTGATAGGTGCCTGTTCGGTGATCCCGCAGTTCTTCATCCCGATAGCAGGACAGTATTCGGCACCCAAGAACAAGAGCAGGAATATGGGCATTGTGCTATCTGGATTGCTAACGGGCATCCTTACCTCACGGGTCATTAGCGGCTACATCGGCGAATGGCTGGGATGGCGCGAGATGTTTCTTGTCGCCGCCTTCGTGATGCTCATCTGCATGGGCGTGATGCTACTGATGATGCCTGAGATGAAGCGCAACTATGAGGGTACGTACAGAGGACTAATGAGCACCTTGGCTGAGATCATGGTGCTCCACCCCTCGGTACGCATCTACGCCATCCGTGCCGCCTTCGGTTTCGGCAGTATGATGGCAATATGGTCGTGCCTCGCCTTTCATCTTGCCCAGCCACCTTTCAGGGCAGGAAGCGACATGGTAGGAATGCTCGGACTTTGCGGCATCATGGGCGCCGTGGCGGCAAGTGGCATAGGCAAACAGATTCCCAAGTTTGGCATTCACAACTTCAGTCTGTTCGGAGCGGCTACGCAGATTGTGGCCTGGGCTATAGCCTTGCTCTTCGGCGACACCTACGCCGGGCTCATCGCAGCCATCATCCTGGTCGACATAGGTCTGCAATGCCAGCAGCTCAGCAACCAAAGCGGATGCCTGCAAGAGATTCCGCAAGCCGCCAACCGTGCCAACACCATCTTCATGACTACCTACTTTATTGGTGGTTCACTCGGTACATTCTGTGCCGGATATGTATGGAACCGCGCCAACTGGTTAGGTGTGTGCATCGTGGGCATGACCTTTGCGCTCATATCATTAGCCATCACACTATGTAACAGGAAATAAAGGTTCATCCTCCGCGCCGGCGGCGCAGGTCTCATAATGTTGAATGTTAAAGGTTGAGTGTTGAACAGGCCATGCAGAGCCTTGCCGTAGTACAACCGTAAGGCGACTACTCGTGACTATAGGGCGCAGAGGAGTTACTAAAAGGTAAAGAACCTATAAAAAACAATAAAAATGTTTCTTATTTTCCTCATAAACAAACCATACTTTGTATTTTTGCGCAAAATCAGAAACAATGACAGAACTGCTGAGTATATTATACAACCTGCGGATATTCTCTTTAGATGAACTTTCTGAGGCTCTGAATGGCAAGGTGAAATCGGTGGAAGCGTTGCTTGCTCGGTACAAGCAACAAGGGTGGA
>NZ_JAXVAE010000036.1:0-9285 GCF_037460745.1 Hallella sp.
CACTTTATTTGATGAATTTTAATAACTATGCGATTTTATCGCATCAGTACTATTTACTTATTTCTTGCGTTTCGCTTGTCGTATATCGCTTTTTGTATTAACTTTGTAACAACTAACTAAAAACCGTTACAAATGATTGATATCCTTAGCCACTACGAACCGATTACGCTCGACGAAATGAGCGGCATCCGGCTGATGAACCGCACGGATACCAAGTTTGTCACCACAAAACCCATGCTGCGCCAACTCCTGCTCTTAGCACAAGATGATTATCGCGTGCAAGAAATAAAAGGCGAACGCATAGCACCTTATTACACGGTATATTTCGACACGCCCGATTACGCCATGTACCTCCGCCACGAGACGGGGCACACCAACAGGCAGAAGCTACGCATCAGGTCGTATGTCAACTCGGGGCTCAACTTCCTGGAGGTAAAGACCAAGAACAACCATGGAAGGACAAGAAAGAAGCGCATCACCATGCACGACTTCGACCCGAAGTGCCCGCAACACAACATCGTGTTCAGGCCCGAGGAGTGCGATTTCCACCTCTACGACGAGTTTCTTACCGCCAACCTACGATACGAGCCCACACTTCTCACCGAGAAAGTGGAAAACCACTTCAACCGCATCACGCTGGTCAACAAACTGAAGACAGAGCGCCTCACCATCGATTTCGACCTCGAGTTTGACAACATCGGCAACGGAAAGCACAAAGACATGGGAAACATCGTCATCGTGGAGCTCAAACGCGACGGCCTCCAACCCAGCCCAATCCTCAACCACCTGATGGAGCTGCGCATCAAGCCCATGGGCTTCAGCAAATACATCATTGGATCGGCACTCACCGACAGTACACTCCATTGCAACCGCATCAAACCACGATTGCGCAAGATTGAGAAAATGATGGCCGAATAAGACCTTCGTTTTCATTAAGTCAAATGGGCAGAACCGAACTTACCATAGATCGGCTATGGCGAGAAAGGGACCATGATTGGAACTAACGTCAACTCACACAAAACAAAAACCAATACACCGAAACAAAAACCTTCCCCACCGAAACAAATAATTTAAATAATGGACATTTTCAACCTTACATTCTCACACGACTTCCCATTGATGATCGTTAGGTTCATCATCCTGATGCTCGTCACATGGACCATCGTCGACCGCCTCTACTACAAGAAGAGCCATCGACGCGACTTTTATTTCTCGTTCATGCTCATGAGCGTGGCTATCTTCTTCCTCGTTTATTTCATGATTTTCGTGCTCGAAGATCTCAAGGCCAAAACCAGCATCGGCATTGGTATCGGCCTGTTCGGCATATTCTCCATCATGCGATACCGCACCGACGCCATGCCCGTAAGAGAAATGACGTACATGTTTGTCATCATCGCCCTGTCGGTGGTCAACGCCATTGCCAACAGCGTGTCGGTGGTGGAGTTGCTCGCCACCAACCTCATCGTCATCTTCCTGATATGGATTTGCGAGACACAACTCAAGCAAGAACCCGCAAAGCTGGTGCAGTACGACCGCATAGACCTCATCACCCCCGACAAGCGCGAGGAGCTGATGGCCGACCTCACCAAACGCCTGGGCATCAACATCCTGCGAGTGGAGGTGGGAAGCATCGACTTCCTGCGCGACATGGCCATGCTCAAGGTGTACTATTCGGCCTTATCGAGCGACACCGACCTGGACCAAAAGATTCGCCTCACACGCGAAGACCAGAAGCAGTTTGCCCCATAAACCCATAAAACCCTAACCATCATTCACCAACCATTCACAAAAACATGAAAAAGCAACTATTCATCACCCTCGCGCTCCTGGCCGCACCCTTGTTGGCGTCAGCGCAAAGTGAGCCGAAAACAAGCGACGACTTTGGTATCTGGACCGACATCTCGGCCGAGAAGAAACTATCGAAGAAGGCCAGCGTGGAGATCGAAGCTGAGTATCGCACAGCCAACAATGCCAATCAAAACAGCCGTTGGTCGATGGGACTATCGGGCGAATACAAGCTCACCAAGTGGCTCAAGGTGGGAGCGGGATACACCTTCCTCTACAACCACAACGACAAGTACACCTACCACGACGAGGATCCCAACAAGGCCAACTACGGAAAGCTAAACAAATATGCCTCTTACTGGGGCCCACGTCACCGCGTGAACGTTGACGTGACAGGCGCCGTAGGATTGGGCAATTGGAAGTTCGACCTGCGCGAACGCTGGCAATACACCTATCGCCCAGAGAAAACCATCGACGAGCGCTACGATTTCGACGACGAGGACTGGGACGGCAAGCAGAAGACCTATAGCGGAAAAGGAAAGAACACACTGCGAAGCCGACTGCAGGTTTCCTACGATAAGAAAGGGCTCGACGTGGAGCCTTACGCCAATGTGGAACTCTACAACGCGTGGAGCGTGGAGAAGGTGCGCTACACCGTGGGACTCGACTGGAAGATTGTCAAGGGCCAGACGCTCGGTGTGTACTACCGTTACCAAGACAACAGCAAGGATGACGACGACAACGACCGCAACATGCACATCCTCGGACTGAGCTACAAGGTTAAATTCTAACCACAAACGGCATACCGCAAAGGCGTCGCGCGGCTTGGTGGGCGGCAATCAGCACCCACAAGGCCGCGCGACGCTCGCTTTTCCACCACCAAGAGCACGTCTTTCCGAAAAAATACGTAACTTTGCATACAACAACAAAGCATTTCCAAACGGCATGCCAAACATAGCCTCATACTTTCCCATCACCGACCCCACACTCATCTTCTTTGTGGTGTTGCTAATCATTCTATTTGCGCCCATCATCATGGGCAAGCTACGCATACCGCATATCATCGGAATGGTATTGGCAGGAGTGCTCGTCGGGCAGTACGGGCTCAACATATTGGAGCGCGACGCCTCCTTCGAACTGTTCGGACGCGTGGGACTTTACTACATCATGTTCCTCGCATCGCTCGAGATGGACATGGATGGCGTGAAGAAATACAAGAACCGCATCATTGTCTTTGGCCTGCTCACATGCTTCGTTCCGCTTGCCATAACCTATTTCACGAGCATGGCCTTACTGGGCTACAACTCGGCGTCGTCGTTCCTCGTGGGATGTATCATGGCGTCGAACACCTTGGTGGCCTACCCCATCATTTCACGATACGGACTGCAGCTCAAGCCCAGCGTAACGCTCAGTGTGGGCTCCACCATGCTCAGCCTGCTCATATCACTCATTCTGGTGGCCGGAATCGTCACGGCACACAAGGGCGGTGGCGACACGTTGTTTTGGATAGGGTTCGCCGTTAAGTTCGCCGCTTACTGCGCAGGCGTCATCTTTCTTGTGCCCCGCCTTACCCGATGGTTTCTCCGACGCTACAGCGACGCCGTCATGCAATTTATCTTTGTATTGGCCATTCTCTTCCTTTGCGCGGCGCTCGCCGACCTGGTGGGACTGGAAGGCATCTTCGGAGCGTTCTTCGCCGGCATCATTCTCAACCGGTACATACCCCATGTGTCGCCCCTGATGAACCGCATTGAGTTTATCGGAAACGCATTGTTCATCCCTTATTTCCTCATCGGTGTGGGCATGCTCATCAACCTACGCCTGCTCTTCGCCGGCGGAAACATCATCTGGGTGGTGATCTGCATCGTGGTGTTCGGCACATTGGGCAAGGGCGTAGCGGCACATTTGGCCTGCACCTTGTTCCGCATGCCCATCTCCTCAGGCCACATGATGTTTGGCCTGACCTCAGCCCACGCCGCGGGAGCCATCGCCATGATCATGGTGGGCATAGGGCTGAAGACCGACGATGGGCAACTTCTCGTGAACGAAAGCATGCTTAACGGTGTGGTCATCATGATTCTGTTTACCTGCATCATATCATCGATGATGACAGAATGGTCGGCCCAACGCATCGTCATGCGCGACAAAGACGTGGCGCACGACAATGAGACGCACGACGACGAGCGCATCCTTGTGCCCGTGAAATACCCCGAATACGCCAACCAACTGATCGCTATGGCCATCATGATGCGCAACCCAAAACTCAACCGAGGCATCATGGCGCTCAACGTGGTGTACGACGACGAGAACATGCGGAGCTACCAGGAACAAGGGCGCCGACTGCTGGAGCAGGTAACCCAATATGCCGCTGGGTCGGATGTGAAGCTGCAAACACAAGTGCGCGTGGCCGCCAACATTGCCAATGGCATCAAGCACGCCTTCAAGGAGTTTGAGGCTTCGGAGATTCTCATTGGCATGTACATGCACGCCAACGTGTCGCCGAAGTTCTGGGGACAGTTCCACCAGAGCCTGTTCAACGGCCTGAACCGCCAGATTATCATGGCGCGTCTGCACCACCCGTTGGCCACCCTGCGCCGCATAGAGGTGGCGGTGCCCTCGCGCGCCCAATACGAGCCGGGCTTCTATCGCTGGTTGGAGCGATTGTCAAGGCTCACGGAAAACCTCGAGTGCCGCATCATCTTCCACGGACGAGGCGACACGCTGATCATGATCAACGAGTTTGTGCGCAACCACCATCCACAGATGCGCGCCGAATACCTATCGATGGAGCACTGGAACGAGATGCCCAAGCTGGCCTCCACCATCCAGGAAGACCATCTCTTCGTGGTCGTAACGGCCCGAAAAGGCACCGTGTCGTACAAGAATGCGCAAGAGCGTCTGCCTGAGGAGCTCACCAAATACTTCACGGGCAAGAACCTCATGATTATCTTCCCCGACCAGTTTGGCGACGACAAGACTACCATGACCTTCGCACAACCGCTGCACACCGAGGAGCAGTCGGCTTACGAGGCCATCCACGAGTGGTTGCAACGCCATCGCCATTGGTTCAAAAAATAACACCTCCCAAGTGGCGACCCGTCAAGCCACCACCGGACGAAAACACCCATTCTTATGATAAACATTCAAGGTATCACCAAATCATTCGGCAACCTCCAGGTGCTCAAAGGCATCGACCTACACATTGGCAAGGGCGAAATCGTGTCGATCGTTGGCCCTTCGGGTGCCGGCAAGACCACGTTGCTGCAAATCATAGGCACCCTCGACCGCCCCGACAGTGGATCGGTCACCGTCGACGGCATCAACGTGTCGGGCCTTTCGACCAACAAACTGTCCGATTTCCGCAACCGCCATATCGGCTTTGTCTTCCAGTTCCACCAACTTCTGCCTGAGTTTACGGCCTTGGAGAACATCATGATTCCCGCGTTTATCGCAGGCAAAGGGCGCAGCGAAGCCAAGGCGCGCGCCGAGGAGCTGCTGCAATTTCTGGGACTCGCCGACCGCGCCAACCACAAGCCCAACGAACTCTCGGGCGGTGAGAAGCAACGTGTGGCCGTGGCACGAGCCTTGGTCAACGAACCGGCCGTGATCCTTGCCGATGAGCCGTCGGGCAGTCTCGACACCAAGAACAAGGCCGAACTGCACCAATTGTTCTTCGACCTGCGCGACAAGTTTGGCCAGACGTTCGTCATCGTCACCCACGACGAGCAGTTGGCTGCCATCACCGACCGAACCATCCACATGAAAGACGGCCTGCTGATGCCCGAGAGCACCATCACTTCACCCAACGACCCCACAACCACTACCGTATGAATACCATCAAGATTGGCGACTACAACACGCTTAAGATGACGCGATTGGCCGAGCGCCCCAACCCCCACGCCTATGGAGGCAAGGAAACCTTCGGCATTTTCCTTGACGGCGGAGCCGAGGGCGACATTCTCATGCCTGCCAAATATGTGCCCCAAGGGGTGCGAGAGGGCGACGACGTAACATGCTTCGTTTACCTCGACCAAGACGAACGCCTCATTGCCACCACCGAACAGCCGTTGGCCAAGGTGGGCGACTTCGCCTACCTGAAATGCACATGGGTCAACAAATATGGCGCTTTCCTCGACTGGGGACTGATGAAAGACGTGTTCTGCCCGTTCCATGAGCAGAAACGCCACATGGAGATTGGCGAGTATTACATCGTTCATATCCACGTGGATGAGGAGAGCTACCGCATCGTGGCCTCAGCCAAGGTCGACAAATATCTCAGCCAGCCCAAGGCCGAGGATTTCCCCACGGCCACCCAGCAAGGCGAGGGCGAGCACTCGAAGGGCGTGGCGTCGGCCCAGCCCCTTCCGCTCTTGGTGTGGCAGAAGACCGACCTGGGCTTCAAGGTCATCGTCGACAACCAGTATGGCGGCTTGGTTTACAAGGACCAGATATTCCAACCCATCCACACAGGCGACCGCCTGACGGGTTACTTGCTGAGCCTTCGCCCCGATGGCAAGATGGATATCAGCCTGCAACTGACGGGCCATCGCAAAACCATGGACTTCTCCAACACCCTGCTGCAATGGCTGAAGGAGCACGACGGCCACTGCCCTCTGGGCGACAACAGCGCGCCCGAAGACATCAAGCAAATGTTCCAGGTTAGCAAAAAGGTGTTCAAACGTGCCGTGGGCGACCTCTACAAGAAGCGCCTCATCACACTGGGCGACAACGGCCTGACGCTCGTCGCCTCTGAGCCCTCCAACCCTCAGCAGGATTCCCAACGCCCAACGCCCTACAAACACAGATAGAAACACGCCACCATTTATAACCCTGAGCCCCGCTCCATCCTATAAGCCAAGGATGAAGCGGGGCTCAACGTTATACGAGATGTAAGGGCTTCTTCACAAACAGTTCAACCCAAATCGTCATTAGATTTCAATTCTTGCTAGTGTTTGTTTCGAGCAGGTTGCGACAGTCGCGCCCAAAGGCATAGCGGGCTATGTAGAAACGCGAATGGAAGCAAGATGTCGAAAGAAACGCTGACAAGAGTTGGAAAGAAACAATAACAATCTACCATTTCACCTATTTCGGTCTAATGACCGATTGGGGTTCATTGGAATGGGGACAAATGCCAACGCCACTACCCCACCCCACCAACCAAAAACGCTTGGCGAGGAGGATTGCTCCTTCATCGCCAAGCGTTATGATTAGGTCAATGTATCGCGTGCTTTAGAACTCAGCGTTCTTCGGTGTACGCGGGAAAGGAATGACGTCGCGAATGTTCTGCATGCCCGTAACGAAGAGGATGAGGCGCTCGAAGCCCAGTCCGAATCCAGCGTGGGGGCACGAACCATACTTACGTGTGTCGAGATACCAGTCGTAGGTCTGCTCGCGCATACCACGGCGCTCAATCTCGCTCATAAGCTTCTCATAGCTCTCCTCACGCACAGAGCCGCCGATGATCTCGCCAATACGCGGGAAAAGCACATCGGTACCCTGCATGGTCTTGCCGTCGGGGTTCTTCTTCATGTAGAACGACTTGATCTCTGCGGGATAATCGGTCATGATGACGGGGCGCTTGAAATGCTCCTCCACGAGATAACGCTCGTGCTCGCTGGCCAGGTCCATGCCCCAACCCGAGATGGGGAACTCAAACTTATGGCCATCCTTGACGGCCTGCTGCAGGATTTCGATACCCTCGGTATAAGTCAAGCGAACAAAGTCCTCCTTGACCACACTCTCCAAGGTCTGCAGGAGCGACTTGTCGATCATCTGGTTGAGGAACGCAAGGTCGTCCTTACAGTTGTCGAGAGCCCACTGCACACAGTACTTGATGAAGTCCTCCTCGAGGTCCATCAGCTCCTTCTTGTCCATGAAAGCCACCTCAGGCTCAATCATCCAGAACTCAGCGAGGTGACGCGGCGTGTTGCTGTTCTCGGCGCGGAAGGTAGGGCCGAAGGTGTAGATGGCACCCAGGGCCGTGGCACCAAGCTCGCCCTCGAGCTGACCCGACACGGTGAGGTTGGTCTTCTTGCCAAAGAAATCCTTGTCGTACTCCACCTTGCCACTCTTGGCCACACGGTCCAGGTCGAGCGTTGTCACTTGGAACATCTCACCAGCGCCCTCACAGTCGCTGGCTGTGATGAGCGGAGAGTTGAAGTAATAGAATCCGTGCTCATGGAAATACTTATGGATGGCAATGGCCATATTATGACGAATGCGGAACACGGCGCCGAAGGTATTGGTGCGCAAACGCATGTGAGCATACTGACGCATATACTCGAAGCTCTGTCCCTTTTTCTGCATGGGGTAGTCGGACGGGCAGAGACCGTAGATCTCAATCTCCTCGGCCTGCACCTCGCAGGTCTGTCCCTTACCTTGGCTCTCCACGAGCAATCCCGTGGCGCGGATGCAAGCACCCGTGGTGATGCTCTTCAGATCGTCCTCGTTCATCTTGGCGGGGTCTACTACGACCTGGATATTCTTGATGGTAGAACCGTCGTTCAGAGCGATGAAGTCGACAGCCTTGCTGCTGCGGTGCGAGCGCACCCATCCCTTGACTGTAATCTCTTTACCATAGTCGGTGCTCACCAGGGCATCGACGACTTTTGTTCTTGTAGACATGATACCTATTATTTACTATTCATACATACCGTTGCGGAGCATCTCCACCTCCTGCTCGGTGAGGAAACGCCAGTCGCCACGGCGAAGGTTTTTCTTTGTCAATCCGGCAAACTGAGCGCGGTCAAGCTTCACAACACGATAGCCCAGCTTTTCGAAGATACGGCGCACGATACGGTTGCGGCCGCTGTGGATCTCAATGCCCACCTGGCTCTTGTCGCGATCGTCGGCATACTCAATGGCGTCGGCGTGCACCTCACCATCCTCGAGCTCAATGCCCTCGGCAATCTTCTGCAGGTCTTCCTCGCTCACATTCTTGTCGAGGAACACGTGGTACACCTTCTTCTTGAGGAACTTGGGGTGAGTGAGCTTACTGGCCAGGTCGCCATCGTTGGTAAGCAACAGCACACCGGTGGTGTTGCGGTCGAGGCGGCCAACCGGATAGATGCGCTCGGGGCAAGCGTCCTTCACGAGGTCCATCACGGTCTTACGCTGCTGGGGATCGTCGCTTGTGGTAACGTAATCCTTCGGCTTGTTGAGCAGCACATACACCTTCTTCTCCAAAGAAACCGGCTGGTCCTGGAACTTCACCTCATCGGAGCGCTTCACCTTCATGCCCAGCTCTGTGGCCACCACACCATTGACGGTGACGACGCCTGCCTGGATAAACTCGTCGGCCTCACGGCGTGAGCACACGCCAGCGTTGGCCAAATACTTGTTGAGGCGGATGGGCTCGTTGGGATCGATGTGCTCCTCCTTATACTCGATACGCTTCTTCATGCTATACTTAGCGTTGGGATCGTATCCGGGACGCTGACCATAGCCACCCTGCTGACGGTTGTAACCACCCTGACGGTTATAGCCTCCCTGACGGTTGTA
>NZ_JAXVAE010000037.1:0-9402 GCF_037460745.1 Hallella sp.
GTTATTGGCACGTTCGAGGAGATTACTGCATCCGTGCCAGAGAAGTCTCTCGTTTACGGTAAGCGTTCAACCGGCGGTCGAAACAACACCGGTAAGATGACCATGCGCTACTTGGGCGGTGGCCACAAGAAGAAGTATCGTTTGGTCGACTTCAAGCGAGAGAAAGATGGTGTTCCTGCTGTAGTGAAGACAATCGAGTACGATCCTAACAGATCAGCTCGCATTGCACTTCTGTTCTATGCAGATGGTGAGAAACGTTACATCATTGCTCCCAATGGACTCAAGGTGGGCGCTACAGTGCTCTCAGGCGCAGAGGCTGCTCCTGAGGTGGGAAATGCTCTCCCCCTCGCAAAAATCCCCGTGGGTACCGTGATTCACAACATTGAGTTGCGTCCCGGTCAGGGTGCTTTGCTCGTTCGTTCGGCTGGTAACTTCGCTCAGTTGACTTCTCGTGATGGTGACTATTGTGTCATCAAGCTCCCCTCAGGTGAGACACGTTTGATCCTCTCAACGTGTAAGGCTACTGTAGGTAGCGTAGGTAACTCAGACCACGCCCTTGAGCAGTCTGGTAAGGCAGGTCGCTCACGTTGGCTCGGACGTCGTCCTCACAACCGCGGTGTCGTTATGAACCCTGTGGATCACCCCATGGGTGGTGGTGAAGGCCGTCAGTCTGGTGGACACCCACGTTCTCGTAAGGGTCTCTACGCTAAGGGTCTTAAGACACGTCGTCCTAAGAAGCTTTCGAACAAGTACATCATCGAGAGAGCTAACAAGAAGTAAAAAGTAAATTACAGTAAGTTATGAGTCGTTCACTTAAAAAAGGTCCGTACATTAACGTTTCTCTCGAGAAGAAGGTTCTCGCAATGAACGAGAGCGGTAAGAAGAGTGTCGTGAAGACATGGGCCAGAGCATCAATGATCTCCCCCGATTTCGTGGGACACACTGTTGCAGTTCACAACGGAAACAAATTTATCCCTGTTTACATTACTGAGAATATGGTCGGTCATAAGCTGGGCGAGTTTGCACAGACACGCCGTTTTGGTGGCCATTCCGGTAACAACAAGAAGTAATCGGGAAAAACCATTTTAATAAGTATTATCAATGGGAGCAAGAAAACATATCGCGGCTGAGAAAATTAAGGAAGCCCGCAAAAATCTGTACTTCGCTAAGCTCAACGGAGTCCCCTCATCTCCACGCAAGATGCGTTATGTCGTTGACATGATCCGTGGAATGGAGGTAAACCGCGCACTCGGTGTGCTGAGATTCTCGAAGAAGCACGCTGCTGCTGACGTCGAGAAGCTGTTGCGCTCAGCTATCGCTAACTGGGAAACCAAGAACGATCGCAAGGCTGAGGACGGAGAACTCTATATCAGTAAGGTCTTCGTTGACGAAGGTGTTACAATGAAACGCATGAGACCAGCACCGCAGGGTCGTGGCTATCGCATCCGTAAGCGCAGCAACCACGTAACGCTGTTTGTTGATTCCAAAACTAACGACGATAAATAATTGACAGAATGGGACAGAAAGTTAATCCAATAAGCAACCGTCTGGGTATTATCCGTGGTTGGGACTCAAATTGGTTTGGTGGCAAAGACTTCGGAGACAACCTTGTTGAGGATCAGAAGATCCGCAAATATCTGAACAAGCGTTTGGAGAAGGCAAGTGTTTCGCGTATCGTCATCGAGCGTACACTCAAGCTCGTCACCCTTACTATTTGCACCGCTCGTCCGGGTATCGTCATTGGTAAGGGTGGTCAGGATGTTGACAAACTCAAGGAGGAGCTCAAGAAGCTCTACAAGAAGGACATCCAGATCAATATCTTCGAGGTTAAGAAGCCTGAGCTCGACGCTACTATCGTAGGTAAGAATATCGCAAGCCAGATTGAGCACATGATTGCTTATCGTCGCGCTATCAAGATGGCTATCCAGAACACTATGCGTGCTGGTGCCGAGGGTATCAAGGTGCAGATCTCTGGCCGTTTGAACGGTGCTGAAATCGCACGTAAGGAAATGTACAAAGAGGGACGTACTCCTCTGCACACATTCCGCGCTGATATCGACTACTGCCAGGCTGAGGCTCTGACTAAGGTGGGTCTCCTTGGTATCAAGGTGTGGATCTGCCGCGGTGAGGTATATGGCAAGCGTGATCTGCAGCCTAACTTCACTCAGGAGAAGCAGAATGGTGGTCGCTCTAATGACCGTCGTCCCCGCGGTGGCCGTAGAAGAAACAACAATAATCGTTAAAAGAAGCTACAATGTTACAGCCAAAAAGAGTAAAATATAGAAGACCTCAAGACGGACGTGGTAACAAGGGCAATGCCCACAGAGGCACTACACTGGCCTTTGGCTCGTTCGGTATCAAGACACTTGAGGCCATATGGCTTGACAGCCGCCAGATTGAAGCGGCACGTGTCGCCGTTAACCGTTATATGAACCGTGAGGGTCAAGTCTGGATCCGCATTTTCCCGGACAAACCTATCACTCGCAAGCCTGCCGACGTCCGAATGGGTAAAGGTAAGGGTGACCCCGCAGGATGGGTCGCTCCTGTAACTCCGGGTCGCATCCTCTTCGAGGTAGAGGGCGTGAGTTTCGATATCGCTAAGGAGGCTCTTCGCCTCGCTGCGCAGAAACTCCCTGTGAAGACTAAGTTTGTGGTAAGACGTGATTACGATAAAAACGCTTAATTATGAAGATTAAAGAAATTACAGAACTCGCCGACAAGGACTTGCGCGAGAAGCTGGAGCAGGCTGAGGAAGCTTTGAAAAACACAAAGCTCAATCATCAGGTCTCTCCGCTCGAGAATCCATCACTGATTAAGGCTGCACGTCGCGACATCGCACGTATGAAAACGGTGCTCCGTCAGAGAGAACTTAACAAATAATAATGGTCCAGATGGAAACAAGAAATTTAAGAAAAGTTAGACAGGGTGTCGTTATTAGCGACAAGATGGATAAAACCATTGTTATTGCTGCTAAGTTCAAGGAGATGCACCCCATTTATGGTAAGTTCGTTCAGAAGACGAAGAAATACCACGCACATGACGAGAAGAATGAGGCGCACAAGGGTGACACCGTGCAGATCATGGAGACTCGTCCTCTTTCGAAGACAAAGAGATGGAGATTAGTACAAATCGTTGAAAAAGCTAAGTAATTATGATACAGCAGGAATCAAGACTTACAGTTTGTGATAACAGCGGCGCACGTGAGGCTAAGTGCATTCGTGTACTCGGTGGTACTCGCCGTCGTTACGCCAGTGTTGGTGATGTGATCGTAGTTGCTGTTCAGAATGTCATCCCTTCAAGCGACTTGAAGAAGGGTGCCGTCTCGAAGGCTTTGATCGTACGCACCAAAAAGGAAATCCGTCGCGCTGACGGTTCGTATATCCGTTTCGACGATAACGCATGTGTGTTGCTCAACAACGCAGGCGAGTTGCGCGGTAGCCGTATCTTCGGCCCCGTTGCTCGTGAGTTGCGCGCCGTCAACATGAAGGTTGTCTCTTTGGCACCTGAGGTTCTTTAATCATATAACACATTTACAGTAATGAGTAAGTTACACATTAGAAAAGATGATACCGTTATGGTGCTTGCCGGACAGGACAAGGGCAAAACGGGTAAGGTGCTCAAAGTGCTGGTCAAAGAGAACCGTGCCATCGTTGAGGGTGTCAACATGGTCTCAAAGAGCACCAAGCCTTCAGCAAAGAACCCTCAGGGTGGTATCGTGAAGCAGGAGGCAGCTATTCATATCTCAAATTTGAGCCTTATTGATCCTAAGAGCGGAAAGGCTACACGTGTTCGCATCGAGCACGAGGGCAAGAACGTGAAGAGAATCGCTAAAAAGTCAGGGGAGGAGATTAAGTAATGGATACAGCACAGTATAAGAAACACTACAAAGAGGTGATCGCTCCTGCTCTGCAGAAGCAGTTCAACTATTCTTCAGCAATGCAGATCCCTGTCTTGAAGAAGATCGTTATCAACCAGGGTCTCGGTGATGCTACACAGGACAAGAAGATTGTCGACGTTGCTATCAACGAGATCACAACAATCACCGGTCAGAAGGCAGTTGCTACATATTCTAAGAAGGATATCGCTAACTTCAAGCTTCGTAAGAAGATGCCTATCGGAGTGATGGTTACTTTGCGTCGTGAGCGTATGTACGAGTTCCTCGAGAAGTTGATCCGTATCGCTCTGCCTCGTATCCGCGACTTCAAGGGTATCAACAGCAAGTTTGATGGCCGTGGCAACTATACGCTCGGTGTTACTGAGCAGATCATCTTCCCCGAGATCAACATCGACCAGGTGGATCGCCTGCAGGGTATGAATATCACATTCGTTACCTCAGCTGCCACCGACGAGGAGGGTTACGCGTTGCTCAAGGCTTTCGGTCTTCCTTTCAAGAATGCTAATAACGATTAATAGAATATGGCAAAAGAATCAATGAAGGCACGCGAAGTGAAGCGTGCAAAGCTGGTTGCCCGTTACGCTGAAAAGCGCGCTGCTTTGAAGAAAATCATTGCTACGGCTACCGATCCTGCCGAAGCCTATGAGGCTGCACGCAAGCTTCAGGCCATCCCTAAGAATGCTAACCCCATTCGTCTGCATAACCGTTGCAAGATCACCGGTCGTCCGAAGGGTTTCATTCGCCAGTTTGGTTTGTCACGTATTCAGTTCCGCGAGATGGCCTCTCAGGGCCTTATCCCCGGTGTGAAGAAGGCAAGTTGGTAAACAAAGGGTGGCTACAGTTTTTAATGTATCAGTAAAATGAGTTGGACAGTTCCGTCGTGGGACGCGGAACTGGCCACATTGAAAACTTGCTAGATTATTTATTTAATATTGTCGGGAAAGGCCCGATTAATTAAACATTTTATATTTATGACAGATCCAATAGCAGATTATCTGACAAGACTCAGAAATGCCATCATGGCTCATCACCGTGTGGTTGAGGTTCCTGCGTCTAATTTGAAGAAATCTATCACTAAGATTCTCTTCGAAAAGGGTTACATTCTTAACTACAAGTTCATTGAGGATGGTCCTCAGGGTACTATCAAGGTTGCTCTGAAGTACAACCCCGAGACGAAGAAGAATGCAATCAAGAGTCTGAAGAGAGTGTCTACACCTGGTTTGCGCCGCTACACAGGTTACAAGGACATGCCGAGAGTTATTAACGGATTGGGAATCGCAATTCTTTCCACATCCAAGGGTGTTATGACTGACAAAGAGGCTGCTGAGCTCAAGATCGGTGGCGAGGTTCTTTGCTACGTTTATTAATTAATTGGAGGATTAGAAATGTCAAGAATTGGTAATTTGCCCATCGCTATCCCGTCAGGTGTTACTGTTAACTTCGACGAGAAGCAGAACGTTGTAACTGTTAAGGGTCCTAAGGGTGAGCTTTCTCAGTATGTAGATCCTTCTATCAAGTACACAAATGCTGATGGTCACATCACATTCGTGGTAGACGAGAACAGTCCTGTCAACTACAAGCAGAAGCATGCTTTCCATGGCCTTTATCGTTCACTCGTCCACAATATGATTGTTGGCGTAAGCGAAGGCTTTAAGAAGGAGCTTGAGCTGGTCGGTGTGGGTTATCGTGTGTCTAACACTGGTAACTTGATCGAGTTCTCTCTCGGTTACACTCACCCCATCTTCTTGGAACTTCCTAAGGAGGTTAAGGTTGAGACTAAGTCTGAGAGAAACCAGAACCCGCTGATCACTCTTGAGTCTTGCGATAAGCAGTTGCTTGGTCTCATCTGCGCTAAAATTCGTTCTTTCCGCAAGCCTGAGCCTTATAAGGGTAAGGGTATCCTGTTCAAGGGTGAGGTTATTCGTAGAAAGTCTGGTAAGACTGCAGCAGCTAAGTAATTTTAATTAGGATTTACGATTATGACAATCAAAAAAGTTGAAAGACGAATTAAGATAAAGTTCCGCATCCGCAAGAAGGTTAACGGAACGGCTGAGCGTCCTCGTCTTAGCGTTTTCCGCTCGAACAAGCAGATTTATGCTCAGGTGATTAACGATATCGACGGCAAGACATTGGCTTCTGCCTCTTCTCTGGGACTTGAGAAACTCGCAAAGATTGAGCAGGCCAAGAAGGTCGGTGCCCTCTTAGCTGAGATGGCAAAGGCTGCTGGTGTTGAGTCAGTTGTTTTCGACCGTAATGGCTACCTCTACCATGGCCGTGTTCAGGCTTTGGCTGAAGGTGCTCGTGAGGGAGGTCTTAATTTCTAACAATTATGGCAATGAATAGAGTAAAAGTAAATAGTGACGCAGAGTTAAAAGATCGTCTGGTGGCCATCAACCGTGTGACGAAGGTTACAAAGGGTGGTCGCACTTTCACATTCGCTGCCATCGTTGTGGTTGGTGATGGTAAGGGTGTTATCGGCTATGGCCTCGGCAAAGCTGGTGAGGTTACCGCTGCTATCGCCAAGGGAACTGAGGCTGCTAAGAAGAATCTCGTGAAGGTTCCCGTGCTCAAGGGTACAGTTCCTCATGAGGTAGAGGTTAAGTTTGGTGGTGCACAGGTCCTCCTGAAGCCCGCTGCTGCCGGTACTGGTTTGAAGGCTGGTGGTGCTATGCGTGCTGTTCTCGAGAGCGCTGGTGTGACTGACGTCATCGCTAAGTCTAAGGGTTCTTCTAACGCCCACAACCTGGTGAAGGCAACTATCCTCGGTCTCTCTCAGATGCGTGATGCTTATCAGATCGCTGGTGAGCGTGGTGTTTCTATGGACAAGGTGTTTAACGGTTAATTTGGAGATACAATACAATGGCAACTATTAAAGTAAAGCAGATTAAGAGCCGTATCGGTGCTCCTATTGATCAGAAGAGTACACTTCAGGCACTGGGTCTTCGTAAGATCTCTCAGGTTGTTGAGGTGGAGGACGCTCCCAGCATGCGTGGAATGATCCGCAAGGTTCATCACCTCGTTGAGGTTGTTAAGTAATTAATGTTTTAAATTCAGACGAATTATGAAATTATCTAATTTGAAACCAGCTGCGGGTTCTACACATTCTCGTCGTCGTATCGGTCGTGGTCCAGGTTCTGGCCTGGGTGGCACTTCTACACGCGGTCACAAGGGTGCTAAGTCTCGTTCTGGTTATAAGAGAAAGATCGGATTTGAAGGTGGCCAGATGCCTCTGCAGCGTCGTGTACCGAAGGGCGGCTTCAAGAATATTAACCATAAGGAGTATTTCCCGATTAACCTTTCTGCTCTCCAGAAGCTAGCTGAGGAGAAGAACCTCGCTAAGATCGGCCTTGCCGAGTTGGTGGAGGCCGGTTTGACCAACGGCAAGAAGCTTGTGAAGATTCTTGGCGAAGGCGAACTGAAGGCTAAGGTTGACGTGGAGGCTCATGCCTTCTCTAAGACAGCTGAAGAGGCTATCAAGGCCGTAGGTGGTAACGCAACTAAAATTTAACGATGAAAAAGCTAATTGAGACACTAAAGAACTGTTGGAAGATTGAGGATTTGCGTCAGCGTCTTCTCATCACTCTTCTGTTTACGGCTATCTACCGTTTTGGTTCATTCGTAGTATTGCCTGGTATCGACCCGGCTAAACTTGGCCAATTACAGTCGCAAACTCGCGGTGGCTTGATGTCATTGCTCGACATGTTCTCTGGTGGTGCATTTTCCAATGCGTCAATCTTCGCACTTGGAATTATGCCTTATATCTCAGCTTCTATCGTTATGCAGCTGCTCGCTGTTGCTGTGCCTTATTTCCAAAAGATGCAGCGTGAGGGAGAGAGTGGCCGTAAAAGGATACAATGGTATACTCGTGTGCTTACAGTGGGAATCCTGTTCTTGCAGGCACCGAGTTACCTGTTGAACCTCCAGTCGCAGGCAAGTTCTTCACTTGCCAGCGGCATTTCATGGAGTGTTTTCATCATTCCGGCTACAATCATTCTCGCAGCAGGTAGCATGTTCATACTTTGGCTTGGTGAACGTATCACTGACAAAGGTGTTGGAAATGGTATCTCTCTGATCATCATGATCGGTATTATTGCCCGTCTGCCTCAGGCTTTCATGCAGGAGGTTGGATCGCGTTTCACCGCTATCTCAAGTGGTGGATTGGTGATGTTCATTGTTGAAATCCTTATCCTTTACGCAGTTGTTTGTGCAGCCATTCTTTTGGTTCAGGGAACTCGTAAAGTGCCCGTTCAGTATGCTAAGCGCCTTGTGGGTAACAAGCAGTATGGTGGTGCCCGCCAGTACATTCCTTTGAAGTTGTTCGCTGCCAATGTGATGCCGATCATCTTTGCTCAGGCTTTGATGTTCATTCCTTTGGCTTTGGTACGCTATCAGAGTGACAATGCCAGCTGGGTCGTCCAGAACCTGCTTAACACCAAGAGTCTTCTGTATAACTCGGTTTATGTGATTTTGATCATCGCATTTACCTATTTCTATACAGCCATCACTCTCAACCCCACACAAATGGCCGAGGATATGAAGCGCAATAATGGTTTCATCCCAGGCGTTAAGCCCGGACATGACACGGCTGAGTATATTGACACTGTCATGACTCGCATTACCCTGCCGGGTTCGCTTTTCATAGCGTTCATTGCCGTCATGCCTGCTCTTGCTGGTCTCCTCAACGTTCAGGATGCATTCTCTCAGTTCTTTGGTGGTACCTCGCTTCTCATTTCTGTAGGTGTTGTTATTGACACGCTTCAGCAGATTGAGAGTTACATGTTGATGCGCCACTATGATGGATTGTTGAACTCAGGACACACCCGCAAGGCTGGTGCTGTCAGTGCTTATTAATCCTATCTTTGATTAGAGTGTATTTTCTTGATACGATTAGGATACAATAGGACATTACAGGGTTGGTGGCTTCCGCCACTCAACCTTGTATGTCTGTTTTGTGTGTTGATAGAATCGCAGTTTTGAAATTCATTATAGATTATGTCTAAGCAATCCTCTATAGAACAGGACGGAACCGTGATCGAGAGTCTCGGCAACGCTATGTTTCGTGTGGAACTTGAGAACGGAGTCAAGATCATCGCAAGCATCTCTGGTAAGATGCGTTTGCATTACATCAAGATTCTTCCTGGAGACAAAGTGAAAGTTGCAATGAGTCCTTACGACTTGACTAAGGGTCGTATTGAGTTCAGATACAAATAATTTTTAAATATCATTTTGATATGAAGACAAGAACATCTTTAAAGAAGCGCACCGCCGACTGTAAGATCGTACGTCGTAAAGGTCGGTTGTTCGTCATCAACAAGAAGAACCCTAAGTTCAAATTGCGTCAGGGTTAATGTTAAAAAAATGCAATTGTGCTGATATCTCGCAAATTATGAGTACTTTTGCATGCTTTTTAGCAAAGAATGACATTTAGTATTATTATTTTTTTATTTAATTATCAATGGCAATAAGAATTGTTGGAGTAGATTTGCCCCAGAACAAGCGTGGCGAAA
>NZ_JAXVAE010000038.1:0-9404 GCF_037460745.1 Hallella sp.
AACACTTGCGAGTTTTTTTGCAATTAACAAGTCGGCATATTTCGGATGGTTACCTTTTTTTGCCATGTGGTGTCTGTTTCATACCCCCTCAGCCTTGTGGCAGACGACCACTCGCGTCCCTTATACAACACACCCCTAATGATAGGCTGTCCCTTGTCGTCCACACGAGGTTTCTTAAGATCAAGCAATTTGCGGTTCACCTTATCGGTGAAGCAATACAAGCCATGATACTCGCCATTGATAAACAGTTCGACAAAGAGGCCCACCGTGCCATTCCTACGGTCGAGCTTGGTATCGTAGGGCACACGCGACATGGCATTCCACACATCGAAGTTCACACGATTGCGCATACGGATTCTATCGACGGCCATGGCATCGAGCACCCACGTCTTATCCCTTCGCAAGCCAAAGAGGTTGGCGTTGAGCTCTTCACCTTGACCATCCACCACCTGAATGGTAAACGATTTCTTGTCATAACGGATGGATGTGTTACCCCTGTATTTCACCTTACACGCAAGCAACGTTACGCCATTACCCCCCCATGCGCTTCATTGGGTCGCAAATCTCCACGAAAGCCGGAGTATATGTGGGCTTCGACACATGGTCGATGTCGACCATGAGGTTAACCAACGGCAACGATTGCTCATGAAGTTGCAATTTCAAAGAGTCATAACAAGGTATGGTATCCGCTTGAGCCACAACTATACGGAGACAAAGAATACCAACCCAAAACACTAATCTACACATACTTTTCATTTCTGATACTGATAATTTTATTAACACAAGGCACACTAAGCGCACTTATCAATGGAGTAAAGATATAATATAAAAGCCGACATAGGTTGTAACGCAAGGATTATTTAGGCTGGTTTACCCCAAATCAGTCTTCAAATCCCATGCATTCGGACATCTGATTCGATCGAAGGCAGGCGTAGGCGTTAAAGGCAAGGCAGACTATGCCGTCTTCTCAAGCCCCTTCTTGCGGTACGACCAAATCTCAAACGAGTTGATGATGTTCTGCCAAAGGATGTAGCAACCAGGCCCCACGGAACTCAACGGATTGAGAAACGCCGTGGAGACCCAGATAGCGAAAGCGGTGTTCTTCTGCCCCAGACTCTGTCCGGCCTCAACGGTCTTACCGAAATAATGGCCGATAAAACGGCCGGTGGCAAACTGAACGATGCAGAGGATAAGCCCCATGGCGGCAATGGAAACAAGGAACCACACGGAGGTATCGTGCCAAGCGTTGCCGATGTTCATGGCGGTGGTGCCAGTCACCACGACCAACGACCCTCCCCAGAGGTAATAACTCAGGTCGGGAACGGCCACGATGCGCTGGTGCAAACGGTGGAACATGTGCTTCGTGACATACGCCAGCAGCATGGGCAGCAACAGCACGGCGCTCACCTTCCACAAGATTTGCAGGAAGAGCGGCCAGAACTCGATGTGCGCGGCAGCCTCGCTGGCCTGTGGCAAGGCAGGGAAGCAAAGCGGAATGAGCAGCGCCGAGAGGAAGTTGGATAAGAAGGTATAGGTGGTCATCTCCTCCAGGTTGCCGCCCAACTTAGCCGTTACGACGGGCGCAGCGGCCGCACAGGGGGCAATGATGCACACCATGATGGCTTCAAGCATGATAAGCGGTTCACCCGAGATGTTGAAACCGACGATGAGCCCCATCAGGGCCAAGATGAAAACCGTTTGCTGAACGCTGATCCACAAGTGCCATCTGACGGGCAGCAACTTATGGAAGTCGACCTTGCAAAAGGTGACATAAAGCATGAGAAACATGAAGACGGGCAGCACCTGATCGTTATAGGGGGCATACCCATCGCCAATGGGAGCCAAGAAAGGCACCCAACTGAAAAGAAGATAGACGCACACGCCGGTGAGCATTGCCACGGGCAACGTCCAGTTTTTCAGAAACTTCAACAGTTTTTTCATAAATATCCTCCTTAAGATTTCATCCTACCAAGCAGTCCCTTTTGCGGAAGCATCATGACATTCTTTACGTCTCGGCCGAACGATTCCATGCTTCCGACGCCAAATGGCAAAGGGCTTTTCGCTTATCTTATGCTTCCATTGCGACCAAGCGTCAACACATTGGCCTTCAACTTGTAGTTGGCATGGTCGAAGAAGACCCCTGGATTGATGGTGCGGCTCTTGAAACGCAACTCAAAATGCAGATGGGGCGTGGTGGCGCGGCCTGTCTGTCCGGTATAGCCTATCACCTGACCGGCCTTCACCTTCTGGCCCGCCCTCACGGTGTTCTTCGACTGATGGCTATAGCAAGTGGAGAAGCCATAGGCATGGCGGATAACGATGTAGTTGCCATAGGCGAAATATGGGCCCGACTGAACCACCACACCGTCGAACGCGGCCAGCACCTCGTCGTTGGCCTTGGTCTTGATGTCCACACCCGAATGGGTCTTTTTGCCACGTTGTCCATACTGACTGATGATGTGAGCCCCAGGCAACGGATACGACCAATGCTCCTGCTCTATCTTGCCGAGGTCGAGCTTGAACGTGGCGTTCTTGAGCAACGGATCCTCGTCTACATCATCAGGGTCGAGCGTCAACTTCGCTTGTTTCTCCTCCTTCGTCACGGTCAGCACCACATGGTTGCCACTCTTGCGGCACTGCACCACCTGCCGGCGCAACTTATGACCCTTCACCTCGAGAATCGTTTCGGGGTTGATCCATCCTCCATTGATGAGGAAAGCGAAGTAGCATGTGGCCTTTTGGCCATCGTTTCCCACAATGGCGACGGTTTGTCCGGCCTTGACGCGCTGTCCCGGCTTCACCAAGTTTTGCGCGTTGCGGGCATAAACCGTCTCCAGGCCGTTGTCGTGCCGGACGATGACCACATTGCCATACTGCTCCGACCGGCGCGCCATACGCACGGTGCCGGCGAACATAGCCTTCACGGCATCGCCCTTCGTGGTAGTGATTTCCAATGCCTGGCCACCAATCACCTCCGCCTTTCCCACGGGCAGCGGAAACGAATACTCGTTGTCCTTGAGGATGGTGAAATTGATTTCAAAGGCGTTGCTATGGGTGAAAAGGCCCGGTGTGGGCACGCTAATGACCGCCTGTTCGGTGGCGGAGAACTGATGTTGCGCATGCAACTCGCCGCTAACCAAAAGGGCCAGCAGGCAAAGGGTGATATATGAATGAAATTTCTTCATGTCTGATGTGTTTCGGTCGATGAGCGCCATCACGGCTACCCGGCCCCATCATCGCAGGATGACGCCTGTGTAGATGCGTCCAGAGTCCACGCCCAAACGGCGCGCCGAGAAATAATCGTCCACACGATCGTACGTGCAGACATTGGAAACGAGGATGGCGTCGAGTGGAACGCCCGCCTCCTCCAGTTGCAGGCGATTACACAAGGGCAAGTCGATATGCCACTTGGCGTAGCGCTTGGCTATGCGGCCCATATCAAACTGCGCCTCCGCAAAACGGTCGTACACCTCCTGTCCCACCTCGAAGTTGGCCAAGGAGATGCCCGGTCCTATCACGGCCCGCACGTCGCCAGCATGGGTGCCATAGTTGTTTTCCATCACACGCAGCGTCTTTCCAACGATGCGTTGCACCGTACCGCGCCAACCCGCATGGATAGCGGCGGCGGCATGATGGCGAGGGTCGTAGAGCAATACGGGAATGCAATCGGCTGTCGACACGCCAATGCACACATTCCCAAGTTGGGTTGTGAGCGCGTCGTGCCCCTCAAGGGCCGCCAAGCGCTCCTTTTCGGGAAGACGAAGCAGATCGTCGTCGACAACAAGGCAGTCGTCGCCATGCACCTGATGGGCCATCACCACATGGTTCTCGTCCACCTGAAGCTCGGCGGCCAGCGCCTTTCGGTTGGCGATGATGGCCTGTGGGTCATCGCCACAATAGGGGTTGATGTTAAATTCAGAATAGCATCCCTTGCCCACCCCGCCATGGCGTGTGGTGGAAAAAGCCGTCACCTGGGCAGCCATTGGATAATAGGTGATGATGGGCACGGGTTGCATAAATCGTAAAGGGGTAAAAGGAGACGCGAGCGTTACTCGTCGTCGTCCATTTCAACAATATCGAGGTCGTCGAAATCCTCATCGAGATCATCCAAATCGATCACCTCGAATTCGTCGGCTCCCTCCTCCTGCATCTCTTGTCTAAAGCGCGTCATATCCTTGTCGCGGTGCACTATCGTGTCTTCACCCGTGATGTCTTGCAACTTGTTGCTCTCGTTGTTGAGCTCACGCCACAGCACATCCTTCAACTCGTCGAGACCCAAGCCGCTGACCGAAGATATGAACACCACCGGCAGGTCGGTGGGCAACGTCTCCTGCAACATGCTGATGAGTTCCTCATCGAGCAGGTCGCTCTTGGTCACCGCCAGCACACGGTGCTTGTCGAGCATGTCGGGGTTAAACTTGCTGAGCTCACCGAGGAGCACCTCATAGTCGTGCTTGATGTCGTCGGTGTCGCCTGGCACCATGAAGAGCAACAGGGAGTTGCGCTCAATGTGACGCAGGAAACGCAGTCCGAGGCCCTTACCCTCGCTGGCACCCTCAATGATACCGGGGATGTCGGCCATCACAAACGACTTGTTGTCGCGGTACGACACGATACCCAGCGACGGCTCCAGGGTGGTGAAAGGATAATTGGCAATCTTGGGGCGAGCGCTCGAGAGCGATGAGAGCAGCGTTGACTTTCCCGCATTGGGGAAGCCCACCAAGCCCACATCGGCCAAGAGCTTCAGCTCCAGTATGACGGTCTTCTCCTGCATCGGTTCGCCCGGCTGTGCGAAACGAGGCGTCTGGCGGGTGGCCGTGCGGAACTGATAGTTGCCGAGTCCACCTCGGCCACCCTTCAGCAGCACGACCTCCTGACCGTCGTAAGTGACATCGCAGACATACTTGCCCGTCTCGGCATCATAGACCACCGTGCCACACGGCACGTCGATATAAGAGTTTTTGCCGTTGGTTCCATGGCACTTGTCGCGCCCTCCGTTGCCGCCATGCTCGGCGAATATATGCTTTTGGTACTTTAGGTGCAACAACGTCCAGTAGTTATGGTTGCCGCGCAGGATCACGCTGCCGCCATCGCCGCCATCGCCGCCATCGGGGCCGCCATTGGGTTGGTATTTCACGTGGCGAAGGTGCATAGATCCCTTGCCGCCCTTTCCTGAGCGGCAGACGATGCGCACATAGTCTACGAAGTTTGATTCCATATCAAATGATTGTTTGGGGCATTCGCCCCGGTATTACAAAGAGTCGATGATTTCACAGACGTCGCCGAAGATGCGATCGATGTCGCCCAGTCCGTCGACGGAGTGGAAGAGGCCTTCCTTGTTGTACCAGTCGCAGAGAGGCTGCGTCTGTGTGTGATACACATTGAGGCGCTTCTTGATGGTCTCCTCATTGTCGTCGCTGCGTCCGCTCACCTTGCCACGCAGCACGAGGCGCTTCACCAGCTCCTCATCGGGCACATGCAGCTCCACCATGGCAGCCACCTTGTGTCCACGCTCGGCCAACATGGCCTTCAAGGCCTCAGCCTGCGGGATGGTGCGGGGGAAGCCATCGAAGATCACGCCCTCGTGGTCCTTACCGAAGCTATCGTAAACGTCGGCGAGAATGCCTACCATCAGCTCATCGGGGATGAGTTTGCCTTCGTCGATGAATCCCTTGGCGGTCTTGCCAAGCTCCGTACCACGCTTGATTTGGTCACGAAGCACATCACCCGTGGAGATATGCTTAAATCCGTACTTCTCAATGAGCTTGTCGCTCTGGGTGCCCTTGCCTGAGCCAGGAGCACCAAAAATAACAATGTTCTTCATTTTATTCCACTATCGTGTAAATATCTCTCAAATTGCGTCCTTGCTGATCATAGTCGAGACCGTAGCCCACAATGAAGTCGTTGGGGATCTCCATGGCGGCGTACTCTATGTTGAGTGGCACCTGCAACTTGCCGGGTTTCACCAGGAGCGTGCAGATGTGCAGGCTCTCGGGATAGCGCGTTCCCAACTGCTCCAACATGCGCTTCATGGTGAAGCCCGTGTCGATGATGTCCTCAACGATAACCACCGTACGACCTTTCAGGTCCTCGTTAATGCCAATAACTTCCTTGATCTTTCCCGAAGAGACGGTGCCTTGGTAGGACGCCAACTTCACAAACGAGATTTCGCAGGGAATGGTAATCATTCGCATCAGGTCGGCGGCAAACACGAACGAACCGTTCAGCACGGCCAAGAACAGCGGGTTCTTGTCCTTCAAGTCTTCGTTCAACTTGTCAGCGACGGCTTTCACGCGTTGCTGGATTTCAGCCTCGGGGATAAACGTGCGGAACGTTTTATCCTTCACTTTAACTATGCTCATGTGGCTTAATTACTAAAATTAGGATGCAAATTTACGAAAATCTACCGAGAACGACAAGCGGCAAGGGAAAAAGAACATCATCTTTAGCGTTTATTTACCACTCAAGCCGCGCGGCCACCCAAATGCCCGCGGGTGGGCAAGGTGCCAAGCGCAAGGGTGTTCGGCATCCGTCACGCCAATTTGCCAACAAGCCTAAAAAAAGGAAGAATTCCTTTTGATATTCCGCTTGTTTGCACTAACTTTGCAGTAATATGAAGATTTTCACCGCTGCTCAAATTCACGAGCTTGACAACTATACCATTACGCACGAGCCCATCAAGTCGATCGACCTGATGGAGCGATCTGCAAAAACCATCACACGCGCCATCATGGACGAGTGGACCGACCGCACGCCCATGGTAATCTTTGCCGGACCCGGCAACAACGGAGGCGACGCCCTGGCCGTGGCAAGACTTCTGGCAGAAGAGAACTACAAGGTCAGTGTGTATCTCTTCAACATTCACAACAAACTCTCTGACGACTGCGCCGCCAACAAGCAGCGCCTCATCGACAGCAAGCGCGTGGGCCACTTCACCGAGGTGACCCTCAACTTCGACCCACCCGAGCTCACCGAGGACATGGTGGTGATCGACGGACTCTTTGGATCGGGCCTCAACAAACCGCTGATCGGCGGCTTCGCATCGCTGGTGAAATACATCAACCAATGCCCGGCGAAGGTGGTGAGCATCGACATTCCTTCGGGACTGATGTGCGAAGACAACACTTACAACATCCATTCTAACATTATACGCGCCGACCTGACGCTGACGTTGCAGCAGAAGAAGCTCGCCATGATGATGGCCGACTGCCAGAAATACATTGGCCGACTGCGTGTGCTCGACATCCGCCTGAGCAAGGAATACATCGACAAGACGGAAGCCAACTGCCGCATCCTGGAGGAGCAAGACGTCAGACGCCTGCTGATGCCTCGCGACGACTTCGCCCACAAGGGCGCCATGGGCAACGCGCTCATCATTGCCGGCAGCTACGGCATGGCCGGAGCAGCGGTGCTTGCCACAAGGGCTTGCCTCCGCAGTGGCGTGGGGAAGGTAACGGTGCACACCCCCAGGCGCAACTACCTCGTCATGCAGACGGCGGTGCCCGAAGCGGTGATGCAGATGGACCATGAGGAAACTTATTTCTCGGAAAGCGTCGATAGCACCGACTTCGACGCATTGGGCATTGGCCCAGGCCTCGGACTGGTTGAAAACACAGCCATCGCCCTCATCGGCCAGATACGCCGCACCTCGTGCCCCATCGTTGCCGACGCCGACGCCCTCAACATCCTGGCCAACCACCAGGCATGGATGCAGCAGCTCCCATCAGGCATCATCATGACGCCCCACCCCAAGGAGTTCGACCGCATGGCCGGCAGCACCAGTAACAACGACTACGAGCGCCTTATCCGCGCCCAGCAAATGGCGGAGCATATCAAGGGCTACATCATCCTGAAGGGCCACCATTCGGCCCTCTGCATGCCCGACGGACACATCGTGTTCAACGCCACCGGCAACAGCGGCATGGCCACGGCGGGCAGCGGCGACGTGCTCACGGGCATCCTCACGGCACTCCTGGCCAGGGGCTACGACAAGGGAACGGCTTGCCAACTGGGCATGTACCTGCACGGACTGGCTGGCGACTTGGCCGCCAAAGAGGTGGGAAAAGAGAGCTTGGTGGCAAGCGACATCATACAGTTCCTGCCCAAGGCCTTCCTCAAACTGGAGGACTAAGCGCCCCATTCCTCACCCAAGCCTTCGGCTGCTCTCACACCAGCACCCACGAGAACGCACCCAAAGCAAGGGCTCGTCTCACACCAGCACCCACGAAGGCTTACCCCTATGCCCTTAACGTTTAACGAACACCCACAAACAAAGCATACCATCAACGATGAATTTCAAAGGATTACTGTTATTGCTGCTGCCTCTCAGCATCAACGCACAATCGATAGAAGGCACCGATTACTACCTTCCCAAGGCTGCCGTGCGCTTCACGGTGAAGGTGGAGAAGACCCAATACACACCGGGCAAGTTGGCTCCTTATGCCAGTCGCTTCCTGCGCACCGACGTCGAGTTGGAACCCGCCACAACCTACCGGCTGCTTGGTGTCAACATGGCCACATACGCCTTGCCCGACACAAGCCGTCATTTCACGCTCATTGTCGACAAGAAGCACTCTATAAATAAGGTGTGCCGGGCCGACAACGGTCAGCTCCTGGCCATCAATGCCGACGCATCGGCCAAGCCCACGCCCATGCCTTCCTTCAAGCCGGCCAGCAAGGCCGCCCTGCTCAATCCGCAAGACTTCATGACGGAGGACATCCTCAATGCGGGCAGCAACGCCAAGATGGCCGAACTGGCGGCACAGGAGATTTACGACATACGCGACAGCCGCAACCAACTGAACCGTGGCGAAGCCGACTTCATGCCCAAGGATGGCACGCAGATGGCCATCATGCTCAACAACCTGGGCAAGCAGGAGACAGCGCTCACACAGCTCTTCACGGGTGTCACGGTGAAGGACACCACATGGACCAACATCGATTTCGTGCCCACTCAGGAGGGCCGCCAGGTGCTCTTCCGCCTGTCGAAATGGCTGGGGCTCGTCGATGCCGACGACCTCTCGGGCGAGCCTTACATGATCAGCGTGACCGACAATCACACCGTGGCCGCACCACAACCCACTGCTGAGAACAAGAAGGAGGACAAGAACGACATCGGCCTTCGCGTCTGCCAGCCCAGCAAGATCCAAGTGGCGGTAACACACGGACAGCAGGTGGTGGTCAACGGCGAGCTGCTGGCTCCCCAGTTTGGCACCATCGAGTCGCTCAGCGGCGAACTGTTTGGCAAGAAGCAATCGGCCAAACTCATCCTCGATCCGCTCACAGGCGGCGTGAAAAACATTCAGGCCATCACCAACAACTAACACGTAGCCAACGCTACACAACCCCAAAGGGTAGGGTGTTCAAAATTTAGATATAAATCTGACATAAAAAGTGCAAGATTT
>NZ_JAXVAE010000039.1:0-9821 GCF_037460745.1 Hallella sp.
GATGTTTAGTTACCTTTTGCGGAGATATTCATTTTTGTTTTATAGAGGAAAGGTAGTAATATTCATCGAAACAAGGGGTATCCGCTCCTCTTTTTTTCATTCGGTGGTCCATCCCAACAATCCGGAAGGCGCGGGAACGCCGTTCGCCCCTTGGTCGAAGCCCTATGGTCCCTTGGGGGAAATTCTTTTACCGATTGGGGGAACCCCTTATGAGCGATTGAGCGCCCCCACCCTATGACCGATGGGGATTGGAACGCCAGGCCGAAAAGCAAGCCACAGGGTTTAGCGTGTCTCGGCTTGGCATGTATAGCAATTCGATACATGCCAAGCCTCAACGCGATGGTTTTCTTGCGACGTCAAGATTGTGCAACTTACGGTTCTTGGCTCGTTTGGCCTTCCTTCCGCCCAGCACATTCCTTTTGTTTCTCCAGCGTCTCCCGGATATACTTGGCCGAATAACCCAGTTTGCACTTTGCCACCTCCTCGGGTGTACCGGCCACGAGCAGTTGCCCGCCGCCTCGTCCTCCCTCTGGTCCCATGTCGATGATGTGGTCGGCCAGTTTGATGACGTCGAGGTTGTGCTCGATGATGATGACCGTGTTGCCCTTGTCTACGAGTTTTTGCAGCACTTTCATGAGCATGTTGATGTCTTCGAAATGGAGACCGGTGGTGGGCTCGTCGAGGATGTATAGCGTTTTTCCTGTGTCTTTCTTGCTCAGTTCGGTGGCGAGCTTCACGCGTTGGCTCTCACCTCCCGACAGCGTTGTGGCGCTCTGCCCGAGCTTGAGGTATCCCAGTCCCACATCTTGCAACGCCTTGATCTTAGGCAGGATGGCAGGCACGTTCTCGAAGAACTCCACCGCCATGTTGACGGTCATGTCGAGCACGTCGGCGATCGACTTGCCCTTGAACCTCACCTCGAGCGTCTCTCGGTTGTAGCGCTTGCCGTGGCACACCTCGCAGGGCACCATCACGTCGGGCAGGAAGTTCATCTCGATGGTCTTGTATCCGTTGCCCTTGCACGCCTCGCATCGGCCTCCCCTGACGTTGAACGAGAACCGTCCGGGCTTATAGCCCCTGATCTTCGCCTCCGGCAGGTTGACGTAGAGCGACCTTATGTCGCCGAACACGCCCGTGTAGGTGGCGGGGTTGGAGCGTGGCGTGCGGCCAATGGGGCTTTGGTCCACGTTGACCACCTTGTCTATGTGTTCTATGCCCTCGATGCTGTCGTAGGGCATGGGCTTGCGCAGGCTGCGGTAGAAATGTTGCGAGAGGATGGGTTGGAGCGTGGCGTTGATGAGCGTCGACTTGCCCGATCCCGACACACCCGTTACGACGATGAGCTCGCCCAGGGGGAAGTCGACGTCGACGTTCTTGAGGTTGTTGCCCCGGCATCCCCGCAACTTGAGGAACAGTCCGTTGCCCTTGCGCCGCTCGGCGGGGATGGCTATCTGCCTTTCGCCCGTGAGGTATTGCGCCGTGAGCGTCTTGGCGGGTTGGAGCATCTGCTGTGGCGTGCCTTCGAACACCACTTGGCCGCCCTTTCGCCCAGCTCGCGGCCCGATGTCGACGATCCAGTCGGCCGCGCGCATCATGTCCTCGTCGTGCTCCACCACGACGACCGTATTGCCCATGTTGCGCAACTCCTTCAGCGAGTTGATGAGCCGTTGGTTGTCGCGCTGGTGCAATCCGATGGACGGCTCGTCGAGGATGTAGAGCACATTGACCAGTTGGCTGCCAATCTGCGTGGCCAGTCGGATGCGTTGGCTCTCACCACCCGAGAGTGTGGCCGACTGCCGGTTGAGCGAGAGGTAATCGAGTCCCACCTCCAAGAGGAAGCCGACCCTCGACCGCAGCTCCTTGATGATCTCGTGGGCGATGCGCCCCTCCTTGTCGTCGAGGTGCTGCTCCACGTGGTCGAGCCACTCGGCGAGGTCGCTGATGTCGAGCGACGCCACCTCGGCGATGTTCTTATCCCATATCTTATAGGCCAGGCTCTCCTTCTTCAGTCGCTTGCCCTGGCACTCGGGGCATACCGCCTCGGCAAGAAACTGCGCCGCCCACTTCTGCGAGGCGGCCGAGTCGTCGTTCTCCATGACCGTCTTGAGGTACTTAATCACCCCGTCGAAAGCCACGAAATAATCGCTTGATGTATGTATGACGTCCTTGTCGATGCGTATATTCTCGAGCGACCCGTAGAGGATCTCGCTGACGGCGTCGGCGGGAATGTCCTTGAAGGGCGTCTTCAGCGAGCAGTCGTATTTCTTCAGGAGGGCGTCGATCTGCCAAAAGATCATCTGACTCTTGTATTTTCCCAAGGGCACGATGGCGCCGTCGTGGATGCTGAGCGCGTCGTTGGGGATGACCTTCTTGAGGTCGATCTCGTTGACGTAGCCCAATCCCTTGCAATGGGGGCACGCCCCTTCGGGCGAGTTGAAGGAGAAGATGTTGGGCGCGGGGTCGCTATAGGCCAGTCCGGTCACGGGGTCCATGAGTCGCTTGGAGAAGTTTTTCGCCTCGCCCGTATCGCGGTCCATCACCATGACCACGCCATCGCCCTGGCGCATGGCGATGCGCACGGTGTTCTTCAGTCGCTCATCGTCCTTGTCGCGCACCTTGAGCTTGTCGATCACCACCTCGATGTTGTGGTTCTTGTATCGGTCTACCTTCATGCCGCGCGTAATCTCCTTGATCTCGCCGTCGACACGGATATAGAGGTAGCCCTTCTTGCGCATGCTCTCGAAGAGCTCACGGTAATGGCCCTTTCGTTGGCGCACGAGTGGGGCGAGGATGTAGATGGCATGTCCGGCATAGTCGGAGAGGATCATGTCGATGACCTTCTCCTCGGTGTATTTCACCATCTTCTCGCCGCTCAGGTAGCTATAGGCCGTGGCCGCCCGCGCGTAGAGGAGGCGCAGGTAATCGTATATCTCGGTGGACGTTCCCACGGTCGACCGCGGATTTTTGTTGGTGGTTTTCTGCTCAATGCTGATCACGGGCGACAGTCCCGAGATCTTGTCGACGTCGGGGCGTTGCAAGTTGCCGAGGAAGTTGCGTGCGTAGGCCGAGAACGTCTCGATGTATCGCCGTTGTCCTTCGGCGTAGATGGTGTCGAAGGCGAGCGACGACTTGCCCGACCCCGACAGGCCGGTGATGACGGTTAGCGCGTTGCGGGGAATCTTCACGTCCACGTTCTTGAGGTTGTGGACGCGCGCTCCCCACACGTTGATCCATTCCGTTTGTTTCCCGATAGCCTTTGGCTGTGTCATAAGAGTGTTCGCTAATTGGTCTTTTTTTACCTATTAAGAAAGGTGGCTCCTGCGTGTGGCAGGAGACCCCGCCCATCGGCTCAGTGGGTCGATAGGGCGCGCTGGGGCGTAGTGTGTGTGGAGGCCGACAGCCCGTTAGGGGTTTGCGGTGGAACTCTCAGTGTAGCCCCTGAGCAGGTTCACGTCGCGCTTGATGTTGAACGTGCGGCCGTCGGCGCCCTTGGCCTTCACCAATACGTAGTAGACGCCTTGTGCCACGTCCTTGCCCTTGTATTTGCCATCCCATCCGTCAGCGGGGTCCGACCACTCGTACAACTTCTGTCCCCAGCGGTTGAAGATGTAGGCGTGGAACTCCACGAGGCTCTGGTAGCCGCTCTTCGCCTTGTAGACATCGTTGATGCCGTCGCCGTTGGGCGAAAACGCGTTGGGCATTTCCAACTTGCTCTCGGAGATGGAGACGACGAGGGGCGAGGCCTCCGACGTCCAATAGTCGTCGGTGTAGGCCACGGTGTCGGTACCCTGGACAAACGTGGCCCAGAGCTCCACATGGTGGGCGCCCGACTCGGTGAACGTGATTTGCGTGTCCTCGTCGTAGCGGATGAGGTAAGGCGCCTCGCGCTTGCCATCCTTATAGAACCGCCATTCGTAGTGGGCGGTCCAGCCCGCCGTGTTCTCCGCGTTGGCGTTGAACGTCACCGTGAGGGGCGCCGACTCGGAGATGCTGGTCTCCGTGTGTGTCTCGCCATCCTTGTCGGTGTAGCTGGCCATGGGGTTGATGGAGGGATAAACATCCTGTCCCCAAACGCCTGTGGCAAGAAGAGAAAAGAGGAAGGATATGATGATTTTCGCATTCATTTTGAGAAATGTGTTGGTTGGGTGGCTTTTTTTGTTGCTGCCTTATGCAAAGTTAGTGAATTTCCTTTGAAAAAAATGAGGATGTATTTCTTTTTTTTGTATTTTTGCAATTGATTTTGATTTAAGAACGCATTTATGGTAAAGATATACAGATGCCTCATGGTCGTCGTTCTCTGCTTGCTCGCCTCAACGGTGGTGGCCCAGGTGCCCCAATGGCGCGACTTGTATAAGGTGAAGAAGAAAGACACGTTGTATGGCATTGCCAAGAAATTCGGCCTGACCGAAGACCAGTTGCGCGCCGCCAATCCCGAGATGAAGGCGGCCGACTACACGTTGAAGAAGGGCGACCGCATCCTCATTCCCTACCCCTCCGAAACGCCCGCCACACAAGCGGTGAAGCCCGTCCCCGCGGCCAAGCCCGTGCAGAAGGCTACGCAGAAGGCTGCGAAAGCCGCCATGCGTGTGGGCGTGATGCTCCCCTTGCACAACATCAACGGCGATGGCCGCCGCATGATGGAGTATTACCGTGGCCTGCTCATGGGCTGCGACAGCTTGAAGCGTGCCGGATACCACATCGATGTGCACGCCTGGAACGTAACCATCGACGACGACATAACGAAGTTTACGAGCGATCCCGAGGCCGCCAAGTGCAACATCATCTTCGGTCCGCTCTACACCCATCAGGTGCGTGGCCTTGCCGAGTTTTGCAAGGCGCGCGACATCAAGATGGTCATACCGTTCTCCATCAACGGCGACGATGTGGCGCGCTATAGCCAGATCTTCCAGGTGTGGCAGAGTCCCGACAGGCTCAACAACAGCGCCATCGAGGCGTACCTCCGCCTGTTCCCCCAGGCCCACCCGGTGTTTATCGATTGCAACGACACCACCTCGCGCAAGGGCGTGTTCACCTTTGGCTTGCGCAACCGCCTGGAGAGCAAGAACATCACATACAACATTACCAACCTCAACAGCAGCGAGGGCATGTTTGCCAAGGCGTTCCGCACCAACCAGCAGAACGTGGTGATCCTCAACACGGGGCGCATGGCTGAGCTCACGGTGGCCTTGGCCAAGTTGGCGAGCCTGCAAAACCTCAATCCCAACATCAAGATAACCCTCTTCGGCTACACCGACTGGTTGCTTTACGCCGACTACGACCTCGATAAGTTCTTCCGCTTCGACACCTACATCCCCGCACAGTTCTACTACAACCCACAGAACGCACGCACACGCCAGTTTGAGCAGACCTACCGCAGGTGGTTCCACGAGGGTCTGCAGGTGAACTACAACCCCCGCTTCGGGCTCACGGGCTACGACCACGCCCAGTTCTTCTTGCGCGGACTGGTGTCCAAGGGCAAGGCGTTCCGCGGCACGAAAGGGCAGAGCACCTACACACCGCTGCAAACGCCCCTCCGCTTTAGGCAGGTGGGCGACGCCGGCATGCAGAACGAGAGCTTCCAACTCATCCACTACACACGCGACCACCGCATCGAGGCGGTGGCCTATTAACCGTTGACGTTCCAAGAAACCACATGAACCGACATATCATCACACTCTTGCTCCTGCTCCTCCCCTTAGGGGTCGTGGCGCAGATTGGCGAGCACCGCAACACCCTCTCGGTGGGTGTCAGTGGCGGATACAACCTCACCACCGTGCGATTCACGCCCAAGGTGGTGCAAAGCATGAAGGGAGGCCTCACCGGCGGACTGGCCATGCGCTACACCGTGGAGAAATACTTCTCAACCATCGCATCGATCGCCGCCGAGGTGAACTATGGGCAGCTGGGATGGAAAGAGGACATACGCGACCTGAACGACCAACCCGTGATCAACGCCGTGACGGGCGTGGCCGAGCAGTACGAGCGCACCATCAACTACATCCAGGTGCCCATCATGGCCCATCTGGCGTGGGGAAGGGAGAACCGGGGTGTCAACTTCTTCGTGAATGCCGGTCCGCAGTTTGGCGTTTACCTCAGCGAGAGCACCAAGAGCAACTTCGACTGGGACAAGCGCAACATGGCCGACCGCGCCAATTCGATCTGCGCGCAAGACACGATGGCCGTGGAGAACAAGTTTGATTACGGCATTGCGGCAGGCGCCGGCATCGAGTTTGCCAACCCCAAGGTGGGGCGATTCCTCCTCGAAGGCCGATATTATTATGGATTGGGCAATATCTACGGCGACTCGAAACGCGACTATTTTGGCAGTTCCAACTTCGGAACCATCACCATCAAGCTAACATATCTTTTCGACATCACCCGTTGACAACGGCGTCGACCTACCTTAACCCACGATCATTAACAACTAAATCCAATAATCTATGTTCAAAAACCATCCCAAAGGATTGCTCCTTGCAGCCCTCAGCAACATGGGCGAGCGCTTCGGCTATTACATCATGAACGCCGTGCTGGCACTCTTCCTCTGTTCCAAATTTGGATTGTCCGACGAGACCAGCGGCCTGATTGCCGCCCTCTTCCTCGCCGCAATCTATGTTATGAGCCTCGTGGGCGGTATCATCGCCGACCGCACCCAGAACTACAAGGGCACCATCATGAGCGGTCTCTTGGTCATGGCGTTGGGTTATGTGTGCCTGTCGGTGCCCGTCCTCGCCACTCCCGAGAACAACACCGCCCTGCTCTCGTTCACCATCTTCGCCCTCATCCTCATCTCGGTGGGCAACGGTTTGTTCAAGGGCAACCTGCAAGCCATCGTCGGACAGATGTACGACAACTTTGAGCGCGACGCCGCCCGTGAGGGCACAGAACGCCTGAAGTGGGCACAGGGACAACGCGACGCTGGATTCCAAATCTTCTATGTGTTCATCAATGTGGGTGCCTTGGCAGCGCCGTTCATCGCGCCGTTGCTGCGCTCTTGGTGGCTCAACGTGCACCAGTTGACCTACAACGCCGACCTGCCACGCCTCTGCCACGCCTTCATCAACGGCACCTTGACCCAGACGGATACCGCCAACCTGCAAACGCTGGCCAGCCAGGTGCAGCTCTCGGGCTATCATTTCACCGACATGGCCGCCTTCTGCCAGCAGTATCTCGACGTGTTCAACACCGGCATCCACTACAGCTTCATCGCATCGGTGGTGATGATGCTCGTGTCGCTGCTCATCTTCTTCTTCTCCAAGCATCTCTTCCCCACCCCGGGTAAGAAAGAAGAGGTGGTTGTGGAGCAATACACCGAGGAGGAGAAGCGCACCATGGCCGCCGAGATCAAGCAGCGCATGTACGCTCTGTTCGCCGTGCTCGGCATCTCGGTGTTCTTCTGGTTCTCATTCCACCAGAACGGTCAGAGCCTCAGCTTCTTCGCCCGCGACTTCGTGCGCACCGACGCCCTGGCTCCTGAGATATGGCAGGCCGTGAATCCGTTCTTCGTCATCACGCTCACACCCATCATCATGTGGATCTTCGCCCACTTCACCAAGAAGGGCAGCCCCATCTCCACACCGCGTAAGATTGTGTATGGTATGGGTATCGCCGGACTGGCCTATGGCTTCCTCATGATTCTCTCCATGGTGAAAGGTTGGCCCTCGGCTGAGGTGTTCACCTCGATGGACCCCGCCGTGCGCGCCGGATGGAAGGCGTCGCCCCTCGTGCTCATCCTCACCTATTTCTTCCTGACGGTGGCCGAGCTCTTCATCTCACCACTCGGACTGAGCTTCGTGTCGAAGGTGGCTCCCAAGCACTTGCAGGGCCTCTGCCAGGGATTGTGGCTGGGCGCCACGGCCGTGGGCAACTGCCTGTTGTGGATTGGCCCGCTGATGTATAACAAGTGGCCGTTGTGGGAGTGCTGGTTGGTCTTCATGATTGTGTGCTTCATCTCTATGGGCGTGATGTACGCCATGGTGAAATGGCTGGAGCGTGTAACCGCCTAACCGCCAACCCTTCATTCCATCAGATAAATGGCTCCGCCTTCGGGCGGAGCTATATATATGAATCTTTAACATCTAAATCTTAATACTATGTTTGAGGGTCAACCTAAAGGACTCTATGCGTTGGCATTGGCCAACACAGGCGAGCGCTTTGGCTATTACACGATGATAGCCGTCTTTTCTCTGTTCTTGAGAGCCAACTTCGGACTGAGCGCTGGTACCGCCGGTCTGATTTATAGTGTGTTCATGGGTGCCGTCTACTTCTTCCCCTTCCTCGGCGGAATGGTGGCCGACAAGTACGGCTACGGCAAGATGGTTACCTTAGGTATCTTTATCATGTTCATTGGCTACCTCCTGTTGGCCATCCCCCTGGGCGGCGACACCTTCGCCCTGATCTTCATGTGCGGCGCCTTGCTATGCGTGAGTATCGGAACCGGACTGTTCAAGGGCAACCTGCAGGTGATGGTGGGCAACCTCTACGACGCGCCCGAGCTGCAAGGCAAGCGCGACGAGGCGTTCTCCATCTTCTACATGGCCATCAACATCGGTTCGCTCTTTGCCCCAACGGCTGCCGTGCGCATCATGGACTGGGCGCAAAACTCGCTCGGCTATAGCGGCAACGACGCCTACCACTTTGCCTTCTCCGTGGCGTGCCTGTCGTTGGTGGTGTCGATACTGATCTACTACGCGTTCCGTTCCACCTTCCGCCATGTGGAAGGCACATCGGCCGACAAGGCCAACGAGACAGGCGAGGTGGTGGAACTCTCACGCCAGGAGACGCGTGAGCGCATCATTGCCCTCGTACTGGTGTTCGCCGTGGTGATCTTCTTCTGGATGGCTTTCCAGCAAAACGGACTGACCCTTACCTTCTTCGCCGATGAGTTTACGGCCAAGAGCGCAACGGGTTGGCAGGGCATGTCCTTCAACGTGCTCAACCTTGTGGCAATCATCCTCATTGTGTATGCCGCCTTCGCCCTCTTCCAGAGCAAGACAGCCAAGGCGCGCGCCATTGCCGGCGTGGTCATCCTGGCGTCGTTGGGCTTCTTGGGCTACATGTATGTCACCACGGGCAACGAGGTGGTATCGGTCTCGGCTCCTATTTTCCAGCACTTCAACCCGAGTTACGTGGTGATGCTCACACCCGTCAGCCTTGCCATCTTCGGCTACCTGGCACGCAAGGGCAAGGAGCCCTCGGCACCCCGTAAGATTGCCTACGGCATGGTGGTGGCCGCTGCCGCCTACGCCATCATGCTCTTTGGTTCGCTCGGCCTGCCCACACCCGACGAGCAGCGCGTGGCTGGCGACTCCGCAACGTTTGTGTCGCCCAACTGGTTGATGAGCACCTATCTTGTGCTCACCTTCGGTGAGCTGCTGCTCAGTCCGATGGGAATCAGCTTCGTGAGCAAGGTGGCTCCCCCCAAGTACAAAGGCGCCATGATGGGCGGCTGGTTCGTGGCAACGGCCATAGGCAACCTGCTCGTCAGCGTGGGCGGCTTCCTCTGGGGTGGCTTCCCGCTTTGGGTGGTATGGGGCGTGTTTATCGTGCTCTGCCTGTTGAGCGCCTTCTTCATGATGACCATGATGAAGAAGCTCGAAAAGGTTTGCTAACCAGCAATCGCCGGCGCTGCCGTGCCACACCGACGCCGTCCCCCTCGGGAACATACCGTCGAACCCATGGCACGACAGCCTTCGAGGACCCTTATAAGTTAGCAAGGGACCCTTATATACAATAAGGTGTGGTGGGAATGTGTTTCCCATCACACCTTTTTCCTGACTTCGTCACTCAAAAAATACGTATTTTATAACTGATTGATAAACAAT
>NZ_JAXVAE010000040.1:0-6234 GCF_037460745.1 Hallella sp.
AAGTTCGGGCTTTGTGATATTTTAAAAGAGGGTGTGAATTTTGACACACCCCCTTAACGTATGTTTCCACCCCCCCCCCAAGGGCGATGTTCCGACAGATGGGTCGAAGCGATCGGTTGGTGGGGGTTAGTAAGCCTGCTTGTCGTGGATAAACACCGACTTGACAGTCAGCAGGATGATGCGGATGTCGAGCCAGAACGACCAATGCTCGATGTACCAGATGTCGCACTTTACGCGCCCTTCCATCTGCCATAGCTCCTTGGTCTCGCCTCTGAATCCCGATTCCTGGGCCCAGCCCGTAATGCCCGGTTTCACGAAGTGGCGCACCATGTATTTGTCGAGCAGCTTGCTGTACATCTCCGTGTGTTTCAGCATGTGTGGGCGTGGTCCCACGATGCTCATGTCGTTCTTCAGCACGTTCCAGAACTGCGGCAGCTCGTCGATGTTGCTCTTGCGCATGAAGTTGCCGAAGGGGAACTTGCGTGGGTCGTCCTTGGTGGCTTGCACCTTGTCGGCGTCCTTGTTGACATGCATGGAGCGGAACTTATAGCACATGAACGTGCGTCCGTCCATACCGGTTCTTGCCTGCTTGAAGAAGATGGGGCCGGGGCTTTGGCGCTTGATGATGAGCGCTATGATGGGGATAAACAAGCCCAGGGGTATGAGCACACAGGCGGAGAACACGATGTCGAATGCTCGCTTGATAAATTGGTTGGTAGGGATCGAGAGGGGCAGGCGGAAGAGCGTAAACACCTCGTCGTTGCCAATGAGCATGGGTTTGAGGTGCATGCCCAAGGTGTCGTCGCTTGGTGCGTAGTAGTAGCGCAAGACACGGCTGTTGCAATAAAAGGCGCAGTCGTTCAGCGATCTGGATTCGCTTGTGGGGAAGCCGCACAGCAGGGCGTCGATGGTGCCGGGGAAGCTTTTGTTCGAGCGTATGATCTCCATGCCCTCGGCCACGCTACCCAATGTCTCGGCGTACTCCGTGGAGGGGTCGTCGGTGTAGCATCCCACTATGCGGAAACCCAGTCCGGGGCTCTTGGCAAAGTGGCGGATGATGCGGCTGAAGTTGTCGCCGTTGCCTATGGCGATGACCCTCACCACCTTGTAGCCGCTTGCCCAAAGCCTGGTGAGCGCCTTTTTCTCCAGCCAGCGGAACACCAGGAAGCAGAAGAAGAAAGCCACGCCGATGAGGGATAGCCACCGTCCGGTGTCGACTCCTGGATGATAAAGTATGCGCATGGTGATGTAGGTGCCCACGATGAACACCAGGGAAACGCCCAGAGCGTTTCTAAATAGTTGCCCCGAGTCGTTGGCTGTTCGGCCGAGGTTTACGGGGAACCACATCTGCGCTAAGCTCATGCCGAGGAAACCCGATATGAAGAAGAAGCGAACGGTAAATGGTGACCAGTCGTCGGCTAATGGGGTGAAGAGGAGGAATAGCAGAAGGAACGCTAAACCAAAAAAGTAATCAAGTGCGACAATTAAAAATTTCATGTGGCATAGGGGTTAAAAAAGTTTGACTTTCGGAAAATGGCAAGCAGCTGCTTGGGCCGATTCGGTCAGGGTCGGCAGGGAGGGCTTGCTTGTGCCATGAGCCGTGGCTGACAGGCGATCCCCTTTGCCTGTTTGCGGGCGTTGGCTAATGGCTTGGTGTGCATGTAGAATGACTTGCGCATTTTCAAGGAAATATGTTGGGGTGTATAAAAAATAGGGGTGTATTATAAATATGGTGTGGCTTATTGGCTTCTCGCCTCAAGCAGCACCACGTTCTCCACGTGTGGCGTGTGGGGGAACATGTCGACGGGTTGCACGGCGGCAACGCGGTAGTTGTTGTCCAATAGCGCCAGGTCGCGCGCCTGTGTGGCGGGGTTGCAGCTTACGTAGACGATGCGCTTGGGCGCGGCCTTGAGGATGACGTCCACCACGTCGTTGTGCATGCCGGCGCGTGGTGGGTCGGTGATGATCACGTCGGGTCGGCCATGTTGCTGTATGAAGTCCTCGGTGAGGATGTCCTTCATGTCGCCCGCGTAAAACTCGGTGTTGCCGATGCCGTTGATGCGGCTGTTCTCCTTGGCGTCCTCGATGGCCTCTGGCACATACTCGATGCCGATGACGTGGCGTGCCTGCCGGGCCACGAAGTTGGCGATGGTGCCCGTGCCCGTATAGAGGTCGTACACCAGTTCGTTGCCCGTGAGGTTCGCAAACTCTCGCGCCACGCTATAGAGGTGGTAAGCCTGTTCGGTGTTGGTTTGGTAGAAGCTCTTCGGTCCCACCTTGAAGCGCAGCTCCTCCATCGTCTCGTAGATGAAGTCGGTGCCCTTGAAGGTTGTAAGGTCGAGGTCGCCGATGGTGTCGTTGCCCTTCTGGTTGTCCACGTAGATGAGCGATGAGATCTGCGGGAAGCGGTCGGCCAGGTGGCTGAGCAGCGCCTTCGCCTTCTCCTCGTCGCCCTCCTCGTCGTAGTGGAACTGTATGAGCAGCATCCACTCGCCCGTGTTCGACGTGCGGAGCATGAGGTTGCGCAACAGTCCATGCTGCGCGCGAACATCGTAGAACGTCATGCCGATCTCCTTGGCGTAGCGCTCTGTCTCGTTGCGTATGGCGTTGTGCAGGTCGTCCATGAGCCAGCACTTGCTGATGGGGTAGATCTTGTCGAACGCTCCCGTGATGTGGAAGCCTATGGCCGAGTTGTCCTGAGCGGCGAGGTCGAGCGATGGGTCTTGCAGCTCCTCCTGCGTAAACCATCGCTTGTCGCAACATCCAAACTCCAGCTTGTTGCGATACTCCCATATCTTCACGGAGCCGAGGATGGGGCGGAACGTGGGCAGCTCCACCTTCCCGATGCGCTCCAGCTGGTCGTGCACCTGCTGCTGCTTGGCCTTGAGCTGCTCCTCGTAGGGCAGGTTCTGCCATTTGCATCCGCCGCAGATGCCGAAATGCTCGCATCGTGGCGTGGCCCTTACGGGGCTGGGTGTGACGAGGCGCACCACGCGACCCTCGCAGTAGCGGTGTTTCTTCTTCACGATTTGCACGTCGGCAACATCGCCGGGAACGCAAAAGGGAACAAACACCACTTGCTCGCCGTGGTGGAAAATGCATTTTCCCTCAGCGGCTACCGCCTCGATGGTTACGCTTTCTAACATGGGTAAGGGCTTACGATTTCTGCTCATACATACTTGATTTTGCTGCAAAGGTAATGAATTTATCGGAATTTAATTAAAATAATGTGAAGAAATGTGCTTGTTGGCGCGAACAAATATATTTGTCATGTCAGGATTGCACTTTTTTGGCCGAATGTTTTGAGTAAAAGATAAAAAACATTATCTTTGCACAAAACAAGGTTTTCGTTAAGCCAGATGAGCAGGGCTAAGTTTACTTAAGCTTTGCCATGGCGAGAAAACGTGCCGTGAAATGGAACACTATAGAAACAATATACTTAAGTCAGACATAATTTACAACTATAAGTTTTTACCAGATCAACTATGAGTGAAAAAAGAGTCTATCTCTTCGGTAACGGTAAGGCCGAAGGTCGTGCAGACATGAGAAACCTGCTGGGTGGCAAGGGTGCCAACTTGGCAGAAATGAATCTTATCGGAGTGCCAGTGCCTCCTGGCTTTACGATTACCACAGACACTTGCAATGAGTATTATAAAGTAGGCCAAGCAAAGATTGTTGAGCTGCTTTCTGATGAGGTGACGAAAGCCGTGGCTCACACGGAGGAACTGATGAACTGCAAGTTTGGCGATCCGAAGAACCCTCTGTTGGTTTCTGTTCGTTCGGGTGCTCGCGCCTCTATGCCGGGTATGATGGACACCATCCTTAACCTTGGATTGAACGACGAGGTGGCTGAGGGCATGGTGGCAAAGACCGGCAACCCCCACTTCGTTTATGACAGCTATCGCCGTTTCGTTCAGATGTACGGCGACGTTGTGCTCGGCATGAAGCCCGAGAACAAGGAGGACATCGATCCGTTCGAGGCTATCATCGAGGAGGTGAAGGAGGAGCAGGGCGTTGTGCTCGACAAGGACCTCTCTGTGGAGTCTCTTAAGAAACTCGTTGAGCGCTTCAAGAAGGCCATCAAGGAGCAAACTGGTAGCGACTTCCCCACCGATCCCAAGGAGCAGCTTTGGGGCGCTATCTGCGCCGTGTTCCGCAGCTGGATGAACGAGCGCGCCATTCTCTATCGTAAGATGGAGGGCATCCCCGACGAGTGGGGTACGGCCGTTTCGGTCATGGCCATGGTGTTTGGTAACATGGGCGACACGTCGGCCACGGGTGTTTGCTTCAGCCGCGACGCCGGTAATGGCGAGAACCTCTTCAATGGCGAGTATCTCGTCAACGCACAGGGCGAGGACGTGGTGGCTGGTATTCGCACCCCGCAGCAAATCACCAAGATCGGTTCGCAGCGTTGGGCTGAGCGCGCCGGCATCGACGAGGAGGAGCGCGTGGCCAAGTATCCTTCGATGGAGGAGGCCATGCCCGAGATCTATAAGCAGCTCAACGAGTTGCAGGACAAGCTCGAGCACCACTACCACGACATGCAGGACATGGAGTTCACCGTGCAGGAGGGCAAGCTCTGGTTCCTCCAGACACGTAACGGTAAGCGTACGGGTACCGCCATGGTTAAGATCGCCATGGATCTGCTCCACGAGGGCATGATCGACGAGAAGACGGCCGTGTTGCGCTGTGAGCCCCAGAAGCTCGACGAGCTCCTCCACCCCGTGTTCGACAAGAAGGCCTTGCTCCAGGCAAAGGTCATTACGCAGGGTCTGCCCGCCTCTCCGGGTGCCGCCTGCGGTCAGATCGTGTTCCACGCCGACGACGCCCAGGAGTGGCACGCCGATGGCCACAAGGTTATCATGGTTCGTATCGAGACAAGCCCTGAGGACTTGGCTGGTATGGCTTCGGCCGAGGGCATCCTCACCGCACGTGGTGGTATGACCTCTCACGCCGCCGTGGTGGCCCGTGGTATGGGCAAGTGCTGCGTGTCGGGTGCTGGCAGCATCAATGTCGACTATAAGACCAAGACTGTAGAGATCGACGGCACAGTATATAAGGAGGGCGACTACATCTCTCTGAACGGTACCACCGGCCAGGTTTACGCCGGTCAGGTTCCCACCAAGGCCGCTGAGCTCAGCGGCGACTTCAAGGAGCTGATGGACCTCTGCGACAAGTACACCAAGCTTCAGGTTCGCACCAACGCCGACACTCCCCACGACGCACAGGTGGCTCGCGCTTTCGGCGCCAAGGGTATCGGTCTCACACGTACGGAGCACATGTTCTTCGAGGACAAGAAGATCATCGCCATGCGCGAGATGATTCTCGCCGATACCGTTGAGGGTCGCGAGAAGGCGCTTGCCAAGTTGTTGCCTTATCAGAAGGCCGACTTCAAGGGTATCCTTGAGGCCATGGACGGCTGCCCCGTGAACATCCGCTTGCTCGATCCTCCTCTCCACGAGTTTGTTCCCCACGATCAGGCTGGCCAGGAAGTGATGGCTAAGCAGATGGGCGTCGATGTGGCTACCATCAAGCGCCGTGTGGCTTCATTGGCTGAGAACAACCCGATGCTCGGTCACCGTGGTTGCCGCCTGGGCATCACGTTCCCCGAGATCACGGCCATGCAGACTCGCGCCATCCTCTCCGCCGCTTGCGAGCTTAAGAAGGAGGGCAAGAATCCTATGCCCGAGATCATGGTTCCGCTCATCGGTATCCTCTACGAGTTCAAGCAGCAGAAGGAGGTTATACAGAAGACCGCCAAGGAGGTGTTCGCCGAGTATGGCACCGAGATCAAGTTTGAGATCGGTACGATGATCGAGATTCCGCGCGCCGCCCTGACCGCCGACAAGATCGCCACCGAGGCCGAGTACTTCTCATTCGGTACCAACGACCTCACACAGATGACCTTTGGTTACAGCCGCGACGACATCGCCAGCTTCCTGCCGGTATATCTGGAGAACAAGATCCTGAAGGTGGATCCGTTCCAGGTTCTCGACCAGAATGGTGTTGGCCAGCTTATCGAGATGGCTGTGGAGAAGGGCCGCGCCGTTCGTCCGGGACTCCGTTGCGGTATTTGTGGTGAGCACGGTGGTGAGCCCAGCTCGGTTAAGTTCTGCGCCAAGATCGGCATGAACTACGCTTCTTGCTCTCCGTTCCGCGTGCCTATCGCACGTCTGGCAGCGGCGCAGGCTGCTGTTGAGGAATAATAGCAAATATTTGACTCTCAATAAATTA
>NZ_JAXVAE010000041.1:0-10021 GCF_037460745.1 Hallella sp.
CGAAGTCCCACCGTGGTACGCATCGTTGAGAGGCGTGGTGGGATTTGTTGCTGCGGAAATACTCTTTTTTATTGGAAACTCCAACTGTTTTCTTCAAAATCTGCTTGTCAAATATGGATTTTAACATAAAAAGTTCTCTAATTTGCACGTTATGCACGTTCCGAGTGAAATAATCCATGATGGTATCGAACTGATGTAGCACAATCAAGAATTGGGGATAAACAGCAAGGCCCCGACGGCATGACGCCGACGGGGCCTATGAGGTGCTGTGGGCGCAACGGCTATGGCTTGCGCCGCGCCCACGGCGATTTTGCGTGTTGGGATGGGGCTATGGGCATCGCCCTTATGCGAGAGGCCATGCCCTTATGCCCTTCTGCCATGCGCCGCCCTTATGCGAGGCGCTGCTCCAGGCGCTCGCGTATGGCGGCGATGAAGCCCGCTGAGGTCTTGGGCTGCGGTGTGACGCCCTCCATCAGACCGGCGAGGTCCTTGGTGACGATGCCAGCGTTCAGCGTGTCGAAGCAAGAAGCCTCGAGCTCGTTGGCGAAGCGGATGAGCTCAGGCAGGTTGTCCATCTCTCCGCGCTTGCGCAGGGCGCCGCTCCATGCGAAGATGGTGGCCATCGGGTTGGTGCTCGTCTCCTCGCCCTTCAGGTACTTGTAGTAGTGGCGTGTCACGGTGCCGTGGGCAGCCTCATACTCATACTTGCCGTCGGGCGACACAAGCACGGAGGTCATCATGGCCAGTGAGCCGAAAGCCGTCGACACCATGTCGCTCATCACGTCGCCGTCGTAGTTCTTGCAGGCCCAGATGAAGCCGCCCTTCGAGCGGATGACGCGCGCCACGGCGTCGTCGATGAGCGTATAGAAGAACTCCAGTCCGCGCTTCTCAAACTCGTCCTTGTACTCCTCGAACACCTCGTAGAAGATGATCTTGAACTGCGCGTCGTACTTCTTGGAGATGGTGTCCTTGGTGGAGAACCACAGGCTCTGGTTGGTGTCGAGCGCAAACTTGAAGCAAGAGTGTGCAAACGAACGGATCGACTTGTCGGTGTTGTGCATGGCCTGCAGCACGCCGGCGCCCTTGAAGGTGTGGACCACCACTTCCTCGCGCTTGCCGCTCTCGCCCTCGAAGACGAGCTTGGCTACGCCCGGCTCCTCAGCGCGGATCTCCACGCTCTTGTAAACGTCGCCATAGGCATGACGGGCTATGGTGATGGGCTTCTCCCAGTTGCGCACGGCGGGATGGATGCTCGGAATGGTGATGGGCGTGCGGAACACCGTGCCGTCGAGGATTGAGCGGATGGTGCCGTTGGGGCTCTTCCACATCTGGTGGAGCTTATACTCGTCCATACGCTGGTGGTTGGGCGTGATGGTGGCGCATTTCACGGCCACGCCCAGGCGCTTGGTGGCCTCGGCGGCGTCGCGTGTGATCTGGTCGGCCGTCTCGTCGCGCTTTACGAGGCCAAGGTCGTAGTATTCGGTCTTCAGGTCGATGAACGGGAGGATCAGTTCGTCCTTGATCATCTTCCATAAGATTCGGGTCATCTCGTCGCCATCCATCTCAACGATGGGAGTGGCCATCTGAATTTTCTGTACCATAGTTTATAAGGTTAAATGGTGAATGTGAATGGGGTTTGGGGGGTGTGAATGCCCGGGGACGTGCCCCGGGCGCTTAGGGGTTGCCCGCTGGCCGATGGGTCGGGGCTTCGGTCTACTTCAGGTTCTTGTAGTAGTTCATGAGGCAACCGTCGACCAGGATCTGGCGCTCAGTGGCCGTGAGGTTCTGGAAGAAGAGGTGGATGGGCTGCACACCGTTGGCGGTGATGACCTGCGCGTCGATCTCCTCCTTGCCAGCGAGGATGGCCTCGCGTATGCCCGGGATGAACACCTTGTCGCCCGGCTGGAAGTTGAAGGCCGTCTCGGGAGCGATGGTGAAGGGCACGATGCCCCAGTTGATGCAGTTGGAGCGGTAGCGCTTCGTGGCATACTCGTAGCAGATGTTGGCGTCGCCTCCCAGCACCTTCTGGCACGAGGCGGCCTGCTCGCGCGCCGAGCCGTCGCCCGGACGGTTGGCGAACACGCACGATCCGAAGCTGGTGTTCTCGGCGTTGGCGCCCACTGCCTTGAGGGCCTCAGCCACATTGGCCGACACGTTGCCGGCGCGGCGGTCGAGGTCTTGCCGCTGGATGGCCTTGCTCAGGCCCACATACTCGGGCACGCGGCGCGACAGGGCAAACTCGGAGAGCTTCAGCGGGTTGGAGCGGTAGCTCGACGTCTCGCCCGAAGGAATGAGCTCGTCGGTGGTGGTCACGGGGTCGTGGATGACGGCAGCCAGCTCCACCAGCATGTTCTCGGCCATGGGGTACATGGTGGGCCAATCCTTGATGTTCGGGCCATAGCGCAGCTCCGTCTCGGGACGTGCCTTGCCGAAGCCGTTGTAGACGCGGCACTTGTAGATCTTGTCGTCGTACTGGTAGGGCTTGTGCGTGTTCTCGTACGCCACATCGGTAGCGGCGGTGATGACGCCACCGTTGGCCGCCGTGGCGGCGATGGAGCGTGCGTCCATGAGCGCCACGAGCGCGAGCTGTCCCTGTCCGGGCTTCGATCCCTCACGGTTGGGGAAGTTGCGGGTGGTGTGGCGTATGCTCAGGCCGTTGTTCGACGGCACGTCGCCTGCGCCGAAGCACGGTCCGCAGAACGCCGGTTTCATCACCACGCCAGCCTCCATGAGGTCGGCGGTGATGCCCTCGCGCGTGACAGCCATCGACACCGGTGTGGACTGCGGGTAGGCCGACGCCGTGAAGTAGTCGTTGCCGATGCTCTTGCCCTTCAGGATGGCGCTTGCCTCGGCGAGGTTGTCGTAGGTGCCGCCCGAGCAACCAGCGATGATGCCCTGGTCGGCATGCACCTTGCCATCGACCACCTTGTCGACGAGATGCACGTCGACCTTCGTGCCGAAGCGCTTCTTGGCGTCTTCCTCGATGCGTGTGAGGATGCCCACGGGATCGGCCTGCAGCTCATGGATGGTCACGGCGTTCGACGGGTGGAACGGCAGCGCGATCATAGCCTCCTGCTGCGACAGGTCGATGCGGATCATCATGTCGTAGTAGGCCACGTCGCCCGGCTGCAGCTCGCGGTAGTCGTTGGGGCGCTCGTGTATGTCGTAGTGGTGCTTCACCTCGTCGTCGGTCACCCAGATGCTGCTCAGACAGGTGGTCTCGGTGGTCATGATGTCGATGCCGTTACGGAAGTCGATGGGCAGCTCCTTGACGCCGGGGCCGGCAAACTCGAGCACCTTGTTCTTCACCACACCGCTCTCGAAGGTGGCCTTCACGAGCGAGATGGCCACGTCGTGCGGACCCACACCCTTCTTGGGCTTGCCCTCGAGCCATACGAGCACCACCTCGGGAGCGTTGATGTCCCAGGTGTTGCGCAGCAACTGCTTCACCAGTTCGCCGCCGCCTTCGCCCACGCCCATGTTGCCGAGCGATCCGTAGCGAGTGTGTGAGTCGGATCCGAGGATCATGTTGCCACATTTCACCATCATCTCGCGCGCATACTGGTGGATGACCGCCTGGTTGGCCGGCACGTAGATGCCGCCGTATTTCTTGGCTGCCGAGAGGCCGAAGACGTGGTCGTCCTCATTGATGGTGCCGCCCACTGCGCAGAGCGAGTTGTGGCAGTTGGTCATGGCATAGGGCAGGGGGAACTCCTCGAGGCCGCTGGCGCGTGCCGTCTGGATGATTCCCACGTAGGTGATGTCGTGCGACATCATTGCGTCGAAGCGGATGCGCATCTTCTTGCCCTTCGCACCGTCCACGTCGTGAGCGCGGAGAATGCCGTATGTGATGGTGTTTTCGCGAGCCTCATCGGGGGTCATTCCCGTGTACTCGTCACGAATCTCTTTTCCGTTGAGGAGATAGACTCCATGCTTAATGAGTTCAACCATAATGTCAATGTGTTTTAGATTTCAAGAAATAAAGTTACTACTTTTTTGTTGTTTAGGCGTATAGACTGTTATGTTTTCTTTCGGTTTGGTGTTATTTTGTTGCTGTTTCGGTATATTTCCTGCAAGAAGTTAACTATTGTCGGGTTATTCCGTGCAAAAAGACAACCATCGACAACATGTCGGCGCTTCCCCCCGGCGACAGGTTTCGCATGATGAAACTGCGGTTCATGGCCTCCAGTCCGGGTTCCGAGAAGTCGTTGAGCAGTTGCCGCGCCTGCATCTTCACCTGTATCATCGTGTCGACCGACGAGCGGTGCACGATGTTGGTGTCGTCGAGCTCGGCCATGATGCGCAGCAGCGTGCGGTGGGGCGCATAGGTGTCGTTGGCGCGCCGCCGTGCAGCGTAGAAGGGCAGCCAGTCGGCGAAGAGGCGTGCGTAGCCCTCGCGTGCGTTGTCGAGCGCGCTCTTGAGGGTCGCCACCGGCGACGCTTCCACCTTGGCCCTACTGCCATGGGTGCCCTGCGTGTCGGGGAAGGCGGCTGCCAGGGCCGCGATGGTGGCGGACAGGAAGGCGGGCGGATTGGCGCCCATGGCGGCCGCGTGGGCCGCTGCGATGACGGCCAGGCCCAAGGCGAAGAGGGCTCCCTTGTGGGTGTTGACGCCCCCCGTGGCTGCGAGCATGGCGCGCTCGGCTTCGAGGCCGATGCCCACCACCTCGCCGTGGGGTGGCAGTTGTGGGGCGTAGCCCAGCAGGGCGAGCCTCACGAAGAAGGGGTGCAGGGCGCGTATGCCACGCATCATGATGGCGTGGTCCATGTCGGTGTGGGAGCCGTTGTCGCGACTGTCGACCAGTCCGGGCTTCGGTGTGGTGTTGAGTTCGGTGCGGAGGGCGCGCGTGGCGAGGTGCGCTATTAAATAAGGTAGGGTGGTGGGCGGCACGAGGGGTGCGGCGGCCGAGAGGTTGTTTTTCACCAGGGCCATGCGGACGCGTGAGGCGCTCACCGGCTCGCCGTCGACCTCATAGCGCTGCATCACCCGCACGTTGGGCAGGGTGGCCTGCATCAGTTTGTTGTAACGGCAGGTAAGGGCGTCGGTAGGCTCGCTGCCCACAAAGCGCACGGTGGCGCCGAGGGCCGGCGCGATGTGTCGGCCATAGAGGTCGAGGTCGAGCAGCATCTGCGTGTCGGAGGCATCGGAGAGCCGCTTGAGGAAATAGGTGGGGAAGGTGGCCTTGCTCACAGCGTAGTCGCTTCCGTCGACCACACACACGTTGGCCAGGTCGGCCACACCGCGGCTCACCATGTCCTTGCGCTCAGCGTAGGAGAACACCGAGCAATCTTCCTTGACGATGACCACATAGAGCGTGCCCACCTGGGCGGCGGCCTGCTCCACGAGGCGTCGGTGGCCCAGGGTGAACGGGTTGGCGTTCATCACGATGACGCCCGCCTGCGGCAGGGTGGCCGATGCGGTGGCTGCCGCCTGACGCTCGGCGCTGATGAGGCGGAGTGCCTGACTGTACTTGCCGATGCCTCCCACGCCCGTTTCCATGAGGATGGCTTGTGGCGCCTCCGCCAGCAGGCGGAAGGAGAGGCTCTCGAAGAGCTTCCGGTTCTGTGGTTTGGTATAGAGCTTCACACAATGGTGGCCCTCGGCATTGGCGCGCGCGATGAGATGCGACACGATGGTGTTGGCCAAGGCTTCGCCCTGATGGCCGTCGGCCACCGCCACACACTTGATGATGTCGCGCCACAGTCCACCGCCGGCGATGATGTCGCCGCTCGCCTCGTCGACCAGGGCGGCATAGTAGTCGACCTCGTCGAGCCTCAGGCCGCTCGCCGCAAGAAACTGCTCAATGCGGGCGCGTTGGCGTGGGATGCTGGTGTGGAGCTGAAGGATTTCCAATGTGGCTGGTGTTTTAATGCGTGGGGTGATTGAAAGAACAGGCAGTGTGTTAATGGGCAGGGGTTGGATTTTATCCTTCGTTTTCTCGCCATGGCATAGCTGAAGCAAGCTTCGCTTTGCTCATCTGGCTTAGCGAAAACGTTGATTTGACGTATGCGTCGATGCGTTGGTTGATGGCCTCCCAGATGTCGTCTTGCGAGTGCCATCGCATGCGCATGCAGTAGCGCGCCTCGCGGTTGCACACCAGGCAACGGCGCGGCTCGCCCCCCACGGCGGTTCGCGGCACGGGGGCGCCTTGCTGGTCGATGACATCGATGTCGAACAGTCGTCCGAGGGGATGGCTGTCCTCGATCTGCACCGCCATGAGCTTGGCCTCAAGAAGTGGGGTGGGGGTTAAGAGATACACCTCGTAGCCCGTGGGCAGGTCGCGCTCGATGAACCGCTGCTGGCGGTCGCCTTCGGCCCATTGGTCTACACCGAACGCTTTGCGCAGGGCCTCCACGGCGGCGTGCGCCACGATGAGCGACTGCCGATTACGCTTCACGCTTCCTGGCACCACGACGGTAGTGCACACCAGGGTGTGTCCTGGGTGCTCGGCCAACAATTGCTGTTGAAGGGCGTGGCGCGCATCGCGACTGGCCAGAAGTTCGTCAAGCGTAATCATAGTCGGTCTTTTTAGGTTGATAACTACTATATAACTCCTGAAACGGAGAGAACGCTTGCAACATCAGGGGGAGTGGATGATGGCGGTAATCGGTCGAGGAAAACAAGCCACGTAAATACGACAACACTCCCTTCCACAATGCTGAAGAGACGGATACGCCGAGGGGCGCTCCAAGATGTTCTCAATACTTACGCTCGCGCGAGTAGTATGGGTAGATTTCAGGTCTGCCCGCGTTAAACGTCATCGTTTCGGCGGACATTGGTTTAACGCCGTAAAGATAGGTATTATTTGTGAAACTTCCAAGTATTTAGGCCACAATTATGCATAAAAAGTGCATTTTTGTCATTGCAGGGTGGGCACGTGTGGCTAAAACTCCCATTGGCCATTGGGCTGACACCGGAAAACGGATAGGAGGTTATGGCCTCTTTCCAACCCTTGCCGAAAGAATCACTGACAAGAATTGAAATTGAATGACCGATTTGGGTTAATTGCTTGGCAAATCGTTGGGGAATTGAGAATTACGTTATACCTTTGCATACATTCACCATAAACACAAACAACATTGAACTTACGTAAACTGCTGGTTGCCGCCCTGACGCTCGTTGGTTTGGCGGAGAGCGCGTGGGCCGTGCCCGCTTATCCCGGCAAGATCCGTGTGAGGCAAGCCGACGGAACGACGCTCATCCTCCGCATCCATGGCGATGAGCACGCCAACTATACCACCACCGACGATGGGTTCCCCATCCTCCTCAACCCGATGAGCGGCAACTACGAATATGCCACGCTGCGACAAGGTAGGCCTTGCGCCAGTGGCATAACGGCTGCCGACGCCTCGCTGCGCACCGACCGTGACAGGAGGTTTCTCAACACCGTCGACAAGACCACCATGGCATCGGCCCTTGGGAAACGGCGGTTGGGGCTGAGCGCGCTCAACGAGAAGGCCGACCTGCGGAAGACGGGGCGCAATCCACGCCGCACGCTCGTCAACAACTTCCCACACACGGGCGAGCAGCGCTCGCTCGTCATCCTCATGGAGTTTAACGACAAGCGTTTCACCTCGATGGCCCACCCGCAACAGTATTACGCCGACGCCATGAACCAACCCGGCTTCACCGCCGCCAATGGCGCCAACGGCAGCGTTCGCGACTTCTTCGTGGCGAGTAGCGCCGGACGGTTTCGCCCCACGTTCGACGTGTATGGCCCTGTGCAGATCAACTACGGGCAGCACGACGCCGGACAGGGCACCTACGACACGGAGGTGAACATGGGCACCTTTGTGAAGGCCGCCATCGAGGGGCTCGACGACCAGATAGACTTCTCGCAATACGACCACGACGGCGACGGCTACGTGGATAATGTTTACATCTATTATGCCGGAGTGGGGTCGGCCGATTCGCGCGATGCGGAGACCATTTGGCCCCACGCCTACGACATGCAGGGATGGGGCATCGACGTTACCACCAACGACGGGGTGAAGATAGGCAGTTACACCTGCAGCAACGAGGTGGACGGCTATCGGTCGGGCAACCTCACGGCTGGCATCGGCACGTTTGTGCACGAGTTTGGCCATTGCCTGGGGCTCGCCGACCACTACGACACCAGCAACTCGTGGGCCAAATACACCCCCGACTGTTGGGACACGATGGCCAGCGGCTCTTACAACAACGACGGCAACACGCCACCCCTCTGCTCCTCGTTTGAGCGTTGCGAGCTGGGATGGCTGGAGCCCGAAGACCTCACCGCTGAGGCCGACACCGTGAACCGCCTGCCCAACCTCGGCGACTCCAACAAGGCCTACCTCATTCGGGTGCCGGGCGTCGACAGCGAGTATTTCCTGCTGGAGAACCGACAGCAGAAAGGGTGGGACGCCTACCTGCCCGCCTCGGGCCTGCTCGTGTGGCACATCGACGACGACCCGGAGGTGTGGGCCAAGAGCGAGGTGAACAACACACCGGCGCATCAGCATGTGGACATCGTGGAAGCCAACGGCAAGCAGTCGGGCAACACCTTTTATTATAAGGGCGTGCCTTTCCCCGGCGCCAATCATGTAACGTCGCATGCGTTTGTATCATGGGACGGCGACCCGTTGCTCGACATCGACAGCATTGCCGTGGCCGACAGTGTGGTGACGTTTTGTGTGGCTGGCGTGGAGACGGGCATCGCCCAGCCCTTTGGCTCCATGGCCGAGAGCCACCGTGATGGCGCGGCCGACAACCGCGTGTACGACCTCATGGGCCGACAGGTAAACAGTCGGTCGGCCAAAGGCATCTTGATCCGTAAGGTGAATGGTAAGATGATGAAAGTGGCCCAGTAAGTCTGGGCGCCAATCTCCCCATCGGTCAAACAATAATCTCTTAACAATCTTCCTATTTCGGTCTCATGACCGATTGGGGTTAAACAATGTGCGTATGAACACCCGATTCAGTAAGATTTTCCTGCCCGCCATGGTCATGGACAGCAGCAGTGAGCAGCTCGACAAGTTGACCTCCAACGACTTCTGCCGCGCCTTTCGTAGTTACAACGACTACGATTGTGATGTGGAGGAGATCGATTGGAGCCGTCTGCGCTTGCGTCGCACGAGGGTGGGCGGGCGCAAGGCGCTGGTGCTCGACTACCGCACCCGCGAGGACGTGAGCGGCAACGAGTATACGGTGATAACCTATAGCGCCGACAACACGCTGCCCGTGCGTTGCTATTCGTTCTTCTACGACTTCTACGCCGTGGGCCCCGAGCGCTATTTCCTCTCGGAGCACAATGGCGACCTGACCTCCTATCGCCTGCAAGGCTGGCCTTTCGAACTGTCGTGGCACACCGTGGTGGAGGCCGTGCGCCTCCACGAGCGCCATCATCCCCTCACCGAGCGTCGTGAGGAGGAACCGTCTGAGGAGTGAGGTAGCCAGGATTAGCCCTTCAGCAAGAACTTATAGGCGGGAATGATCTCTATATCCATGCCCAGTTCGGCCGAGTGGATGGTTTCCTCTTGGTCGTAAGTCACGATGACGCACCTTCGGGCTTTCAGGAAGGGTGCCACCTTAAGCAGGGCGCCTATCTCCCGCTCCTTGGTAGCCTCGTCGGTCAACCGATAGGATGCCTGAACCAGAAGTCCCTCGGTGGGCACACAGAAGTCGACCTCCACATTCTTGTTGTAATAATAGAGGTCTTGTCCGTACCTCTTATATAACGCTATGGCCACGATGTTCTCAAGCAGTTTTGTCTCAGGCTGAAACAAGAACAGGTTGAGAATGCCGTTGTCGTAGAAATAATGCTTCTTGATGGTTTCGCGTTGGGCCACGGTGTCGGTGAAACAACTGACGCCAAACATCAGATAAGAGTCGTGCAGATAGTCGAGGTAGGTGTTGATGGTTTCGCGCGTAATCTTGGTGCCATCGCCTTGAAGGATGTTTTGCAAGCGCTTGACGGCTGTGGGTTGCATCACGCTATCGGCGAGTTTCCTGATGAGCAAGCGCAGGCTTTTCTCGTTGCGAATGCCGTTTCTCACGACG
>NZ_JAXVAE010000042.1:0-10961 GCF_037460745.1 Hallella sp.
GGCTCGGGGCAAGTGGCGGCCAAGGGTCTACCGCTTGCGTGAAGCACGCCTTCGAGGGTTTTTAACCCAAATGATTCTGTGTATTATTTGTCTGACGCGGAACGGAACGTCACGGGCGTGACGTTGTCGTTCTTCAGCACATCGAAGATGTCTTGGGGCTTGGTTGTCACCGGACCGCGCATGAAGATGGTTACGTTGTAGCTCTTCATGAACTGGTGGAAGAAGTCGGGATCGCGCTGCGGCACCACAAAAGCCTTAGAGGGCTTGCCGTCTTTGTCGATGTGGGCGATGTAGGGACGGGTGTAGACGCCATCGTCGCGGCGGGTTGAGAAGATGATCCAGCGACCGTTGGACGACCACTCATGGTAGCTCTCCACATTGTTGGAGTTGGCCGCCGTGAGCGGACGACTCTCAAGAGTGGTGAGGTCGGTGACCCAAAGGTCAGCGTCGCGGTGCCAGATATGGAAGCACCCCCATCCGCCCAAGCTATAAAGCAGGAATCGGCCATCGGGCGACACACGAGGGAACGTGGCGCTCTTGCCCATCCCGGCGGCGTCGAACACCATCTCGCGAGAACCGAACGTGCGTGTCTTCTCGTCGAAAGGCAGGCGGTAAATGCTATATTTTATTTCCTTGGCACGGGCAATGGCCTCCTTGTCGTGGTCCACCGTGTCGCGGTATTCGAAATGGGCGCTCGAATAATAAAGGTATTTGCCATCGGGCGACCAGCAGGGGAACACCTCAAACTCGTTGGGATCGTTGAGAATGGTCGACACCTCGTTCTTGTCGGGATCGAAGAGGATGAGGTCGCTCTGCGAGTCGAGCACCTCAATCTTGTTGATGTCGCGCGTATGGAAACTCTGCATGGTCTTGTTGGTGGAATAGGCCAAGAGCTTCAGCGTAGGGTGCCAAGCGGGATAAACACCGGCCGAAAGGATGCTGTCGCTCTTCATGTTCACCTTCTGCATCTTGCCATCATACTCGATGAACGTACCGCCATGGTACTGGCGAGCATGGAACTGATAGCGGTCGGGGTTGTAGTTTTGTACGTTGTGGCAGTTGATACACTGCCCGTCGCTGTCGTTAGCCGCAAGCATGTTGTTGTAGATCACCGACTCGTCGAAGTTCTCCAAGCAACGCTGGTTGATGGTGAGCTCCTCGTAGGTGACGTAAGATGGTGCAATGAGGCGATAGGAAATATACGGGTCGATGCTGTCGGGACTGACGCTGATGGCGAAGGGCTTGTAGTGGGTCCACTGCCCTTGGTTCTGGGCGTAGATGTCCACGCGGATATCGTGGCCCTTGGCTGCGGCGGCCAAAGCCTTCCATTCGTCGAGGTCGGGCTGTGCCTTCAGGCCACCACAAAGGATCTCCTGGTCGCCGAAGCTATAGCGCGTAACCATGTCCTCGGCAGGTGTGGTGAGCTCCATGGTGAGCGGTGCGATGTTCACCGGCACCGTCACGTTGGTGTAGTCGGGGTAAACGGCTGGCAACTTAGCGGTCTCGCTATACTGCGCGGGCACCTCCACCTTACTGCATGAGGCGAGGAAGAGCGACAAAATGAGTAACAGTGTGAGGGCGGCGCGATGGTAAAGGCGCAAGCCCATGGGATATGTTGTCTTTCTGAGTTTCATTTCTTCAGTGTTGATGTTGTGTAAATCCATTGCGAAGTGGTCGCGTCACGAGCATCAATAGCTCTTCAGACCACGGATGAGGAAGTACTCGTAGTAGAACGTTCCGCCAAATCGGGGATAGAGCAAGGGCTTCATCTGCTCCTCGGTCATTTCGCCCATCTCCTGCGCTGCGGCCATGAAATCGTCATAGTTCTTCTTTACCTCCTCATCGAAAGGCATGTGACTGATGTCTATCTTGTTCTCCAAATGGCCATAAAGGTAGGCGGCCTCCTGGTAGTGTATGGGCATACGCTGGCCATTGTGTAGGTCGGCATACTTAGAGAACTGGGTCCAGAACACGGGTATCTGCTTCGACTGCAAGGCTGCCTGTAGGCACGCCTCCTGGTAGACGGGGTCGTTGGAGTTGTCGTTCGAGAAGTTGTTGATAAGATAAAGCTCCACAAGCGAGTTGTCGGAGGTGAGCTCATCGGGGCCGCTCAGGAAGTGGAGGATGGGCTTCATCTCCACATCGTGCTTCACAAGACTGCGATTGGTAAGGTAAGGCTCATAGTGTTCCGCATAATCCTTATAGTATTTTGTCGCCTTGAGCAGGTCGATATACTTCTTGGCCACCTTCATCTCGCCATTGAGGATGGAGCATTTGAGCATGTATTTCAGGTAGTCGACGCACCAGCCATACTCCACACCGTCCTCCAAACACCAACGGTAACAGAAGTTGAGCTTGCCGTAATGATAATAGATGAGCTTGGCACCCGTCTGCGAAAGGCGCACCTGGAACGGCGCATCAGGGGCGGCGCTGCCGTTCTTGTAGTGGTACATGTTGTCGCCGGCGGTGCCTTGGCGGAAGAGGGCGAGGTTTTTCAGCATCCACATCATGCGGGTGGGCTCCTCGTTCTCGCCAAGAGTCTGATAGGTTTGTAGCACCTTATCCCAATCGAGGTCTTCCACGGCGTGGGTCATGATGAGCTCGCGGCGGAAGTTGTTGTCCTTATACCAACCCATCCAGGCACCCACCACGAGGATAGCAAGCACGGCAATATTGCCCAAAACAACGTAGCTACGGCGCACCGTTTTGCGCCACGAACCATAGGCAAGCGCAAAGAGGGCGAGCACAAGTGTGAGCAACTCGAAGGGCAGATAATAACTATTGTGTTCGCCATAAAAAGTATAGATAGGCAGGGCGGTGGTGTAAATACCGCTCTCAGGTGTCTGACAATACACGTAACGATAGCACACGAGAGGCACAAAGATGATGGCCACAACGGCCACGATGGTGGCTACAACCTTGCTGAGGAGTTGGTCACGCAAACCATTTCCCATTCGCCAAGCCAACAAGGCCATGAGACCTGTGGCCATCAAGCCGTAGTAGCCCAGCAGGGGATAGGCCACCACTGTGCTGAGAAGCATGAACAGGTTGCGCAATTGGAAACGGCCCGAAAGGACGCGATAGAGCCAAACCAATCCGACGGCTACAGTGGTGCCGATGGTGGCGGCAAACACGTGCCCGCGAAGCTTCAGGTAGAAAATCCAGTAACCCATGTCGACCACGGTGATGAGCAGCATCACCACGGGCACCAAGAGCAGGGCCGACGCATAGGCAGGCAGGCGAAACGCTCGCTTGGTGAACCACATGAGCAACATCCACCACAGGCTGAGCAACGCGACACCAAGCCAAGGATGGTAGAAATACTGTGTGAAATAAGTGCCCAACCAAGTGAGGAAGCCTCCCGAAACCACCATCTGTTGCTCAAAGAACAGCGGGGTGTAGAGAAACAGGTTGAGCTCTTGCACTCGGAACAAGAAGTCGGAGTCGTAAGCAAGGAGGGCTACGGCAATAGCCACTAATCCCAATACGGGGAGCACCCAACCAATCACGGTGCGCATCAAGGGCGACAAGCCACTCTGCGCGACAGGTGCCGACGAGGCCGAACGGCCGTGCTGAGAGGTCGATAGGTGGGCAGCAGCGTCGTGAGCCTTGACTGATTTGTCTTTCTTTAGTTTCTTATCATTCATTTCATTCAGGTCATTTGAACCGTACAAAAGTACTAAATAAATGTGAAAAGTATGTAGATTTCAGTAAAAAACAAGTATAAGCACAAGTAAATTAGCGGGAATCAAATAATCAACAAGGCACTCCTATGGTCGCAATCCACCTAAGCAACGCATGGCGCTCGTCTGAGAGGAGCCTATATAATAAGGTGTGTTTTCTCACGTCTGGTGTGAGACGAGCCATCTCGTTATGCCCATTGCGCCAACCCTGCGAGCGACTTATCGCTTTGCTTCTTCCCAGCAAGCCACTCTCCCACCCTCCATTGCGCCAACCCAGCGGGCGGCGTAACATAAAAAGCCCGGCTGCATAACACATGCGGCCGGGCCTTATGGGTTTATGTGGTGGGCAACAAGATGTGGTGCCCATCACCTTGGGGCAACTTACTCTGCTGCCTCGTTGTTCTCCTGATGGTTGTTGTGGCGGGGCTGACGCTCACGACCGCCCTCACGGCGAGGACGACGCTCGCCACCCTCACGACGGGGACGGCGCTCACGCTCCACGTAACCCTCGGGCTTCTCCACCAACACACGGTGAGAGAGCTTGTACTTGCCAGTCTTAGGATCGATCTCAAGGAGCTTCACCTGGATGTGGTCGCCCTCCTTGATACCAGCCTCCTCAACGGTCTCCAAGCGCTTCCAAGCAATCTCAGAGATGTGGAGCAGACCCTCCTTGCCAGGCATAATCTCTACGAAGCAGCCGTAAGGCATGACGCTCTTCACAACGCCGTCGTACACCTCGCCCACCTCAGGGATGGCCACGATGGCACGAATCTTCTGGATGGCAGCGTCGATCGACTCCTTGTTGGGAGCGCTCACCTGCACGTGGCCTACGCCATCAGCCTCATCGATGGTGATGGTTGAGCCGGTATCCTCCTGCATCTGCTGGATGATCTTACCGCCAGGGCCAATCACGGCACCAATGAACTCCTTAGGAATATCGAAGGCCTCGATACGCGGAACCTGAGGCTTCATCTCAGCGCGAGGCTCAGAGATGGTCTTCATCATCTCGGCCATGATGTGCTCACGGCCAGCCTTGGCCTGCATCAGAGCGCGCTCAATAACCTCGAACGACAAGCCATCGCACTTGATATCCATCTGAGTGGCGGTCAGACCGTTCTTCGTACCAGTGGTCTTGAAGTCCATATCACCCAGGTGATCCTCGTCGCCGAGAATATCAGAAAGGATGGCGAACTTGTCCTCACCAGGGTTGTGGATGAGACCCATGGCAATACCTGCCACAGGATTCTTGATGGGCACACCGGCGTCCATCAAGGCGAGAGTACCGCCGCAGACGCTGGCCATTGATGAAGAACCGTTCGACTCGAGGATGTCGCTCACCACACGAACCGTGTAGGGGAAGTTCTCGGGGATCTGACCCTTCAGAGCACGCCATGCCAAGTGGCCGTGGCCAATCTCGCGACGGCCGGGACCGCGCTGGCTCTTTGCCTCACCTGTTGAGAAGGGAGGGAAGTTATAGTGGAGCAAGAAGCGCTGATAAGCACGTGTCACAGCACCATCAACGAGCTTCTCGTCGAGCTTTGTGCCCAGAGTAACGGTGGCCAGAGACATGGTCTCACCACGCTGGAAGTAGGCTGATCCATGAGGCATGGGCAGCGGAGACACCTCGCACCAGATGGGGCGAACCTCATCGGTCTTACGGCCGTCCATACGCAGGCCCTCGTCAAGGATGCAACGGCGCATGGCGTCGCGCATGGTGTCGCCCCAATAGCGACCTGCCTCAGCGTGCTTCTCCTCGAGCTCCTCCTCTGAGAGGTCGGTGTGGGCAGCGTCGTACTTCTCCAGGAAGTCGGCGATAGTCTTGTCGAAAGCATCGTTGCGCTCCTGCTTCGGAAGCGTCTGATGGATGATGTCGTAAGCGGGCTGGTACAACTCGGCGTGGATCTGCTTGCGCAGGTCCTCATCGTTGATCTCGTCGTTGTACTCGCGCTTCACATTTGTGCCGAGCTCCTTGGCCAGCTCATCCTGCAGGTCGCACATCGGCTTGATAGCCTCCTGGGCAGCCTTCAGAGCGCCAATTAGGTCTTGCTCCGACACCTCGCTCATCTCACCCTCAACCATCATCAAGTTGTCCTTGGTGCAACCAACCATGATATCGAGGTCGGCGTCCTTCATCTGGTCGAATGTCGGGTTGATGACATACTCGCCATTGATGCGAGCCACACGGCACTCAGAGATGGTGTGCTCAAAAGGTATGGTGGAGCAGGCCATGGCAGCAGAAGCTGCAAAGCCAGCGAGCGCATCGGGCTGATCCTTGCCGTCGCTAGAGAGCAACCAGATCTGCACGAATACCTCACAGTGGAAATCAGAGGGGAACAAGGGGCGCAAGGCACGGTCCACAAGGCGTGAGACGAGGATCTCTTCGTCGCTGGCCTTACTTTCGCGCTTGGTGAAGCCGCCAGGGAAACGGCCTGTGGCATAATACTTCTCCCTGTAGTCTACTGTCACCGGCATGAAATCGGTGCCGGGAACTGCTTCTTTGGCTGCCGTAACGGTGGCGAGCAGCACGGTGTTGTTCATGCGGAGAACAACGGCACCGTCGGCTTGCTTGGCAACCTTTCCGGTCTCAATTGAGATGGTCCTTCCATCTGGCAATTGAACGGTCTTTGTAATTACGTTCATCGAAAATCTTAAAAAAATCTTATTGTTTTGACTAACATCTAAAAAATCTGCGGACAAAGATACCTATTAAAAATGAAACTGACGAAGAAAACAATACTAAAATTTACCCAAGAAGGCGTTTTTAGTTTTTTTACGATATTTATTAGGGTAAACGTTTGCGTCAGTCTAAACTTTTTCTTACTTTTGCTCCCTGTAACTACTATCTAACTTTCACAAGCTTATGAGAAAATTTTACAAGCATCTACTGATTGGATTGCTTCTCTGTTCTGCTACGGTTACGCAAGCAGCGACAATGAGTTTCACTACCAACAAGGCAGTGGGCGAAACCTTCGCCATCGCCATGAACCCCGGACTGACGGTCACCGTCACATGGGCAAACGGAGAAAAGGAGACCTTTGTCACCGATGGATCGATGCAAACACTAACGTTGGCGTCGTCTGCGTTCACCTTGGAGACCGACACAGAAGTGACCTCTCTTTATGTTGCTGGTAACGGCCTGACAAACATGGACCTTACCAACATTAGCAGTTCGTTGAAGAAGCTCTATTGCGGCAACAACGAATTGGTAACCCTGAACCTCACTAACTTCAAGAACCTCGCTGAGATCGACGCCCAAGGCAACAAGCTGACCACCTTCAAGGTCTACGGCCCTCAGATTGTCAATGGTTCCGACAACCAGTTGGCCACATTCGCCGTCTCACAGCTTCCCCGCCTGAAGCAGGTCTATTTGGCCGACAACCAGCTGAAAGGCCTTGGCGTTAGCTCGATGACGGGAGTGGAGCAGCTCTTTTTGCAGCGCAATGCCATAAAGACGCTGAAGCTCAACAAGTGCACATCGCTCAAGGTGCTTTCGGTTTCCAACAACGACCTGACCGCCTTAGACACCAAGGGCCTGAACAACCTGACAGACATTTGGGCCGGCGACAACGAGCTCAAGCAGCTTGATGTTACATCGTGCGGCAGCCTGCAGAGCCTCGTGGTGCCCAACAGCGGCCTGACCACTGTGACTTGGAACGAGGATTGCAAGAAGACATTGTCGCTCGTCGACCTGAGCAACAACAGCCTGTTCTACAACTCTTTCCCCACCACTCGTAACAACAAGGTGCTCACCACCGCCATTCTCGCTCCCCAGAACCCCTACCCCCTGGTAGAGGAAGGATATGTTTACACCAATGAGGAGTACAACTGGGGCAACGGGAAATACGAGCCCATGTCGACCAACGGTTGGGGCCAGTCGTCAGCTCCGATGATCAGCATCATAGACAGCAACAACAACGAGCTGACCGAGAGCAAGACCGCCGAGGGTGGCGACTACAAGAACTACATTCGCCGCATCACATTCTGGGATTCAGCCTTTGGCAAGACCGTCAGCATCAAGGCCACATCGTCCTATTATCCCGATATTGTCTTGACCACCACTCCGTTCCTCGTAACCACACCTACGGGCATCAACGGTGTTACCACCGACAACAACCAGGAGAAGCCTGCAGTTTACTACAACCTCAACGGACAGCGTGTTGACAAGCCTACTCACGGCATCTACATCGCGAACGGCAAGAAAGTCATTATCCGATAAACAGAATCACCATGAACAAACATAAGATTTTTGCTACCGCCGCTGCTGTCCTTTTGTCACTGACAGCCAGTGCGCAAACCAAGCTTAATAACACCACCAACGCCGCCAAGATCATGCTTCCTGGCGACACCATCACCTTGGGCTACAACAACGACTTCGCCGTTGTGCCCATCAACGCCACTTGCGACTACACGGTCAACTCGCCCGAGACATGGGTGAAGGTGCAGAAGGACGCCAACGGCAACCTCGCCATGTTCTCAGAGTTCAACGTCAGCGGTGTAGACCGTTACGCCACCGTGACCCTGACCAGCATCGACAGCTCATACACCGCCCAGTTTGTCATCGACCAGCAGCCCAACACCATGGAGGGCGCCGCATCGAGAAGCACCGACCGAAAGATCAACATCGGCTCAGCCACCGACAACCAGCACATGGACGGCTATGGCATCGAGAATTCGTACGACAGCAACCCTAACACGTTCTACCACTCACCTTGGGGCGGCACATCGACCAAGTTCCCCGTGGTGCTCACCTATCGCCTGTCGATTCCCGGCCATGTAGACTACGCCGTCTACACTCCGCGCCAGGACGGCAACAGCAACGGTAACTGGGGCAACGTCACTATCGAGTACCAGCTGTCCGACAGCACATGGGTAACCCTTGGCAACTACAACTTCGGCCAGGTGGGAACCGACACGAAAGTGAAGTTTGGCGATGAGGGCATCGATAACATTTGCGCTGTGCGTTACACCATCTCCGACGGTGGCGCCGGCTTTGCCAGCTGCGCCGAGATGGCCTTCTACCAGCGCGACAACTCTACCACCGAGTACCTCCGCCAGTTCTTCGCCGACGACCTCTGCACCACGCTGAAGCCGGGCATCAACAAGGAGACCGCCGTTAAGATCAAGGACCAGTTTGTCAAGCGCTTGGTTTACACACTGCTCGACGGCAACTACTCTACCAAGTTCCGCGTGGGCGAGTTCCGCGCCTACAAGCCCGTATCTTCATTGCAGCAGGAGCTGAAGACCTCTCATAGCTATTGCAACCACGAGAACCCCACTGGTATCTTCGTAGAAAAGGGTGAGCGCATCGCCGTCATCGTCGAGGGCATCACCGACTACGCTGTGGGCATGAAGGTTCGCAACTTCGGTCCTACCGTGTTCGCCGAGAGCAACTACACCCTGTCGAACGGTGTGAACATCATCACCGTGAACAACAGGGGTAACATCTACGTGAACTATTACACCAACGACTATGCCAAGGCTCCGAAGGTGAAGATCCACTTCGCCATGTGCACAGAGCATGGTTACTTCGACCTCACAAAGGGCATGACCAACGAGGACTACAACGCCATCATCAACAACACCAACGGCGATTGCACCGACCTGATGGGCTACCACTGCCAGATCAACTTCCCCACTCAGACCCTGAAGCAGAACTGCAAGGATGCCGTGTGGCTCGTCAACACCTACGACAGCATCGTATCGTCTGAGTTCACCATGATGGGTCTCTACAAGTACAACCGCGTCTACGGCAACCACCAGACCGTGATCTGCGTAGCTAAGTCGGCCGGTCTCTACCACGCCAGCAACGACGGCATGTGCGTTCCTGTCAACGCGCTCAGCCAGCCTTCCTCATCTAATCCCGACTACTTCGACTACTGGGGTGCCGGCCACGAGCTGGGTCACAACAACCAGACCGACGGTGTGATTTGGATTGGTCTCACCGAGGTAACCAACAACCTCCTGGCCGCCTTCGCACAGGACCGCACCCAGGAAAGCGGCTTCCACCGCATGGAGAACGAGGGCAATGGCGACAAGGCTTACGGCTTTGTGAACAACATCATCAAGCCCAACATGATCAACCCGAACAGCACCTTCCATCAGAGCCACAACGTATGGTCGACAATGATGGCCTTCTGGGGCATCCATTGCTACACCTACGGAGCAGGCGTCGACTCAACCGCTTATCCGAGAATCTTCGAGAGAATGCGCACCATGGATCTTCCCAGCAAGAACAACGGCATCGGCCAGAACGCCGACTACACCGCCGACGGTGAGCAGCAGCTCAACTTCGTAAAGCAGGTTTGCGACATTACCAAGACCGACTACACCGACTACTTCCGTCTCTGCGGCATGATGATGCCTCACAACGAGATTATCGGCGACTACGCCAACCGTCGTCTGCAAATCACACAGGCCATGGTCGACGAGCTTCAGAGCTACATCGACAGCAAGCATTACCCGAAGGCTCCCGCCGGTTTGTACCTGATCAACATCTACAACACCAAGCCTTTCCGTGAGAAGCTCACCGTTCCCGAGGGCATCGCCGTTGGCACCGGTTGCAGCGTTGCAAGTGGCAAGATCACCATCAAGCACTCAGCATGGCCCAACGTCATCGGCTTCAAGGCTTACGACGCCAACGGCAAGCTGGTTGAGATCTACAGCTACGGTATCGGTTACGTAGGCAGCAACAAGAACTACCGTCCGTCATACACAAGCGTTACACTGGGCAGCAACGTGGCCTACATCAACGCTGTGAGCTACGATGGTAGCGAGACGCTCTGCTACAAGAAGTAATCAGCACCACAATCCTTGGGCGCTCAAGGCGCAACCCCTAATGCCCAAGGATTGACCAACCACCACGAGGGTTACCCACCATGGCGCTCGCCATTCCAAATTGGCGCACACCCCCTATCCAAGTAACCCGCGACCCATTAAACCCCAATCGGTCTTTAGACCGAAATCTAACGACCGATTGGAGTTAAATAGGGGAGGCTTTGCACCACATGGCAAAGCCTCCCCTATTGGTTTTTAACCCAAAAATCCTATGGATGCTCCATCCATCACACAATAATCCCCCCACTGGGTTAGCCCTTCTGCTGACTGTTGGTCACAATCCAAGCGCTCAGCAGCACCAAAGCCAACGACACAGGCTTGTCCCAACTCAACAGGTCCTGGCCAATGGCGATAGCCACAAACGACGCCACAATGGGTTGCAGGTTGGTATAAACCCAAATCGGTCATTAGAAAAAGTTTCTTGTCATTTTCTAATGACCGCCA
>NZ_JAXVAE010000043.1:0-11233 GCF_037460745.1 Hallella sp.
AAATATCAAATATATAACTATAGTTAAGCGATTAATATCGCATCACTAGTATTAAGCGATTAATATCGCATCACTAGTAATCACACATTACAAACAATGAAACATGTACTAAAGAATCTACTCATGCTTTTGGCGCTGTGCTTTGTCCACACGCTTTCTTGCCATGCCGATTGGTTTAAGGGCAAGGTGGTGAGCGCTGAGACAGGCGAGCCGCTGGTGGGCGCCAGCATCTTCAGTGAGGTCAATCCCCAGCCGGGATGGTCGATGCAAAACAACGCAGAAGCCGACAGCACGGGCTGCTTTGTTATTGGCAACGGATGGGAAGGCCGCATTCTCTTCACCTTCAGCATGATAGGATATAAGAACTTTCGTAAGGTAGACTATTCCTATGGCGAAGATGTGAAAGACACCATCGACCTGGGAACCATCAAGTTGCAACCCACCGCGCTGATGCTGCGTGAGGTGGAAGTGACGGCGAAGATACCGCGTATCACCATGTCGGGCGACACCATTGTGTTCAACCCCGAAGCGTTCAAGCTGAAAGACGGAGCGCGCCTCGACGAGCTCATCAAGAAGTTGCCTGGCGTTCAGAACCGCGACGGCAAGCTCTATTGGAACGATAAGCCCATTCGCCTGATGATGAACGGCAAGGACCTCTTTGGTGGCGACCAGATCATCAATGAGTTGCCCGCCGAGGTGGCTCAGAAGCTCAAGCTCTACGACCGTAAGTCGGAGTTGTCGCGCCACACGGGGAAAGACGATGGCGAGGAGGACCATGTGCTCGACATTCAGGTGAAGCCCGGATTCTTGGACAAGTGGTATGGCGAAGCGAAAGCCCAATACCAAACGAACGACAGGTACATGTTTGACCTGACGGCGTCCAAGCTTAGCGACCACGATCCGCAGGTGGTGTACGCTCAAGCCAACAGTATCAACCGATACATTGACCGCACGATGACCTCCTCGAGCAACTCGAACATCGATGGCGATGGCAGAAGCCAATATGGCAGTTACAACTACCAGCACAACTGGGTGACGAAGGGCGCAGAGAAGTTTAGCAACAACCACGTCGACTTGGGCGCCAGCTTCGGACACTACGATGGATGGCTAAACAGCAGTTCGTCAAAGGAGACCTTCTTCCCCAACCAGGACCGCACCTTCTCGCTCTCGAAGACATACCGCTACAAACACAAACTATGGCCAAAGCTACAGGCCAACCTCTATGCCTATACCGATTCGGTGAACGTTATCAGGGTAGACGCCAGAGCCTCTTACGGCAAGACGCATGGTTTGAGCAAGCAGGATGGGGCGTCTTACAGCTATTCGCCCGACCAGTTTCAGTACTACTCGTTGGCCGAAGCCATGGGAGCCAAGCCCGGCGACGCCCTGTATGAGCATCTGGTGACGCGCAACCGCAACTATAACACTTCTGATGAGCAGAACCGCAGTCTTAACCTCAACTACACATGGAGCCGTTTTTGTGGTAAGAAAGGTAGTTTTGCGTTGCAGGGAAGAACCCAGGTCTCTGGCGACAACAATCAGACGCACACCCGTCGCCAACTCGAATATATCCGCGATGGTCGCAACGAGACACAGTTGCAGTTCTTCGATTACTCGACGCACAACTTCGCCCAGTCGCTTTCTGCCATGATCGAATATTGGGTTTCGAAGAAGGTGTATGTCAAGGCTTCCGACAAGTTGTCCTACAACCGTTACCACTCGAATCGCGCCTTCTTTGCCGACACCGATCAGAGCGGGGCCGAGGGTCTTACGGCCACCACGCTCGACGCCGACAACTGTTTCAACTCAACCAATCGCACGTGGACCAATGAGTTCACCTTGAAGTCGACCATTACGCCTGTCAAGGATCTCATGATCATGCCCAACCTGGATTGGACAGTCACCCGAGAGGATGCCGACTACCAGTATGGTCGCCTCGACACGGCCACTGTGCGCACCACCCACGCCTACACGCCGTCGATCTTCATGAAGTGGAAGATCAGTCGTGTGCGCAACATGGACTTCTCGTTCTCTTACAACACCACGGTGCCCGAGCTGTCTCAGACCTTCGCCTTCCGCAACACCGTCGACCCTCTGTCGATCTCTACGGGTAACGCACATCTTGGCAACACCCACAGACACACCACCGCGTTGGGTTATCACCGCATGTGGCTCCGCCAACAGATTGTGTTGGGACTGCGCGCTGAGTATACCAAGAACATCAATCCGTTGGGCACGCTCTTCCGCTACAATAGCCAGACGGGTGTGTATGAGTCGAAGCCGATGAACGTGAAGGGTGGCGACCAGTGGACGGTGAACTTCGATTACGACCAAGGTCTCGGCGTCGACTACCGACTGATGAACAAGATTAGTCTCACCAACTCGACGGCTTATGGCTACCTGACGCTTGTCGACGCTGCCAGCAATGCCGTTCCCGAACTGAACAAGCAGAAACGGTTTGGCCTCAACGAGAACTTCGTGTTGGCGTATGAGGTGGAGAAGGTTCGCCTTGCGCTCAGCGACCAACTGGCGTGGAGCCGCTACCGCTACAACAACGGCTCTTACAACTCCAATCCACTCTTCAACGTGGTGGGCATCGACGCTACACTGAGTCTTGCGCCGTTTGAGTTCAACGTGGAGGTCAATGATGAGTTCCGTTCGGGTTATCAAACCCAAGCCATGAATGGCCACCGCTTGATCTCTTCTGCCTATGTGTCGTTTCGATTCCTGAAGAACAAGGCGCGGTTGATGTTGCGTGCCGACGACATATTCAACAAGGACATTTGGTATGACAACGACTACACGGCGTTCCAACGCTCGGAGTCAGCATCCGACTATATCCACCATTATCTGAATCTCACCTTCTCTTATAAGTTTGACGCCAAGGCCAGTAAGGGCAAGGCACAGGATAGAAGGGGAGCGAATGTGCAAATGGGACGATAGCGCTCGATGGCAAGCCACCATAAGATGATCCCTACGATCCTATGAAACAGAAGGGAGGCTATGACGAATGTGCCATAGCCTCCCTTCAGTATGGTTGAAAATACATTATACCCTCTTGATAACCTGCCTGTTTCGGCCTGATGACTGATTGTGGGTTATTTCTTTTCGTACTTCTCAATGAGTTTGTCGGCCCGTTCGTCGCCCAACTCCTTGGCCTTCTTCAAGGCTGCTAAGCCCTCCTCCTTTTGGCCCAGCTCGCAGGCAGCCACACCTTTTATAATATATAGGTCGGCGTATTCGGGAGCCATACGGATGGCGATGTCGCAAGTCTTGATGGCGTTGTCGAACTGGTTCACGCGCACTTGGAGGCTGGCCATCTCCGCGTAATAGGTGGGTTCGAAGCGGTTGAGCACAATGGCGTGGGCGATATCGTTGAGAGCCATTTGGTACTGGTGAATCTTCACGCCACACTGGTAGCGCATATAGTAGAAGTCGGCCGAGGCGTTCAGGTGCATGAGCGTGTCATACTTCAGGTAGTCCATGTATGCCTTGCGCGACTCGCCAGCCAGGTCCAATAGGCGGCCACGTGCCAAGACGTAAGGCGCCGAGATGGCGCCGTCTTGCGCGGCAACGGCCGAATCGAGCAGTTGGATCACCTCCTCCTGGGGCGCCTTCAGTTTGGTTTTGCATTGGGCGGCCTCGTAGAACACCTCGCCATTCTTGCCCAGTTCGGTTTTTTGCAGTTGGGTGAACATGTCGAGCGCCTTTTGGTAATCGCCCTGCGCGTAGATAATCTGTGCCTGTTGGTGCTTGTAGATGGGCAGCGGGTTGACCTTCGAGGCTTGCTCAGAGAACTCCAGGGCCTTTTGTAGGTTCCACGCGGTGTAGGTGGTGTCGATCTTGAAGACGGTCGACTGGTACACCAATCGGGCGTAATCGTAGTAAGCCTCATCCTTCTTGGCCGCCTGCTTCACCTCTTTCTGCAACGTTTTGTCGGCCTCAGCCAACTGTTTCAGGTCGATATGCATCTCGGCCAGGGCCGTGTAACCCTCTGTGGCGGTGGGGAACATCTCGATGTAATCGTTGACATACTGCACCTGACGGAGCGAGTCGCCTTGCTGACGGGCCAGCATCAGGGTCAGCGCGGCCTGCTGCTGGTCGGCGGGAAGTGCCGTGCGGATGCCTGTTGCGCGGAAGGTCTTGTCGTTGATCGACAGGCCGCTGACAACAAACGACTTGATGATGCGTGCGTCGGTGGCGAACGCCTGGCCACCGTTTGCGGGTCGCTGCATGATACCCAACAGCTGGCCTTGCTCGTTGACGACCGGACATCCGAGGTCGTTGCCCGACACATCCTTGTCGTTGAACACATAGTAGTTGTTGGTTTCCATGAATTTCTCCGTACGCACAGGCGTCAGCTTCTTGATGACCGGCTTCTTGAGGTCGTAGCCAACGGTGTAGACGTTGTTGGCTGCTGCATCGCTGGTGGTCAGCTCCAATGCGCCCGGAACGTTGCCCTTGACGCGGAATAGGCACACATCGTAGAGTTCGGAGATGCCCATCATGACATCCACCTCATGCTTGTTGCCCTTTGCGTCGATGGCTACGGCATGGTCGGCGCCGACGAATGGTTGCCACATCGCCATGGCTTCGCCGTCCTTTCCTGTGAAGACACCATGTGTGGAACCGAGGATGGTGCCATCCTTGGCGAAGGTGGTGAGAGAGAAAACGCTTGCCGCGGCCTTCTTGACCGGTGCGGGTTGTGCCCAAACGCTGGTCACCGCGAGCGCCAAAAGCATAACGATGACTGATACTCTATGTTTCATCTGTTGATTGTTGCGATATTTAATGATGTTATTATCAAATTGTTTTTGGAGGCCGTTCAATGGTTCTCATGTAGCGCTGCCCCCGTCAAGTGTTCACTTTCGGAGCAGGGCCTTGGCGTTGTCGATGGCCGCCTCGGTGATGTTGCTTCCGCTAAGCATCTGCGCTATCTCGCGCACGCGCTCATCGTTGGTCAGCATTACCATCCGGCTGATGGTGCCTTGATCGGTCTCTTCCTTGCTCACCTTGTAGTGGGTGGAACCCATGGCCGCAATCTGGGGTAGGTGGGTAATGGATATCACCTGCCGGTGGTTGTCGCCCATCTCCTCCATGATCTGCGCCATCTTCTCGGCCACACGACCGCTTACGCCCGTGTCGATCTCGTCGAAGATGATGGTAGGCAGTTTGACGGTGCCGCTGATCATGGCCTTGAGCGACAGCATGACGCGCGCGATCTCACCACCCGACGCCACCTGCGACACGGGTTGCAAGGGCGAGCTGGTGTTGGCGCTAAAGAGAAACGCCACCTTGTCGACACCCGTTGCCGACGGTTCGCGCTCTTGGAAACAGATAGAGAAGCGCACGTTGGGAATGCCCAATGGTTGCAAGCGTTTCTTCATCTCGCCCTCCACCACCGCAGCCGCCTTTTGGCGGGTCAGCGTTAGTTGGTCGGCTACCTGCTTATAAGAGGCAAACGCCTTGTCGACCTGCTCCTTCAGCAGGGCCAATTGCTCGTCGCCACCATCGATGTTGCCCAGTTGTTGGGCCATTTGGTCGCGCGTGGCTATCAGCTCCTCGATGGTGGAAACGTGGTATTTGTGCTGTAAGGAATACAGCGTGTCGAGACGTTCGTTGATCTGGTCGAGCTCGGTGGGGTCGTAGTCGATGCTGTCCTTGCGGTTGTCCACATCCTGTGCGATGTCTTTCAGTTCGATGAACGCAGAGTCGAGTCGCTGCGCCAGTTCCACCACGTCGGGATACACCTCCTCGATCTCGCGCAGGCTGTCGGCTGCCGCCCTGACCGATCCGAGGCATCCGGCCTCCTCATCGCTTAGCGAGGCCGCCGCCTGATAGAGTGCCCCCTTGATTCCCTCGGCATGGCTCAACAGTTTGGAGCGTTGCTCCAACTCCTCCTGCTCGCCCGCCTGAAGGGCCGCGCGGTCGAGTTCGGCATGCTGGAACCGCAGGAAATCCTCGTTCTCGCGTGCCTTCTCGCAGCGCTCCTGGAAAGCCGCATACTCATGCTTGGCGTCCATGTATCGGTCGAAAGCCTGTCGGCATTGCTTCAGCAACGCGCCATCCTTCGCCACAATGTCCACCACATTGAGCTGGAAATCTTCCTTCTGCAACAACAGGTTCTGGTGTTGGCTATGAATATCCACCAACTGCTCGCCCAGTTCGCGCAAGGCCGTGAGCCCCACCGGCGTGTCGTTGATGAAGGCGCGGCTTTTTCCGCTGGCGCTCACCTCACGCCGCAGGATGCAGTCGTCGGCATCATAGTCGATGTTGTTTTGTGTGAAGAAATCCTCCATGTCGTAGTGTGAGAGGTCAAAGTGAGCCTCTACCACACACTTCTTGCAGCCGTTCTTGATCTGCTTGCTGTCGGCCCTTTGTCCGAGCAAGAGATGGAGGGCGCCCAAGATGATGCTCTTTCCCGCACCCGTTTCGCCGGTAATGACGGAGAAGCCAGGGTGGAAGTCGATGTTTAGTTCATCGATGAGCGTAAAGTCCTTGACGTATAATTGTTTGAGCATGTTGTTTGCTTAGTTGGCTCCCACGCGTTTTGGTTCGTTCCCTCCCGCTTATGAATGGAGCCTGTTCTATTGTTTGATTTTCTCCCACGCGTTGTTTTGCGAGGCGTTGATGGAGAAGAGAATGTCGTAAACGGTTTCCTTTTCCTTCTGTGTGCCTTTTCCCTTATAGATGGAGGCCAGCTCATCGCGTTTGTAGTCGGTCCAGATGAGAGGCAGACGGCTCATGGGCTTGTCGTCGTGACATTTCTTCAGGTCGTTCTCGATCGCCGTGGAGATCTCCGTTCTGCCACGCTCCGCGTTGTTGGCCATTTCGTCGAGGCCCTTGCGGTAATAGTCGTATTGCAGTTGGCGGAAGGGTCGCATGCCACCGTCGAGATAGTCGTTGATGATGGCGAAGCGGTTTCGGTCGTTGTCGAACGATTTCCATCCGGTGAACTCCATGTTCTGCGCGTTGTTGGTGAGGTTCATGCAGCGCTGCAACACATCCTCGCCTCCCATGGGCGAGAAGCTGTCGAGATCCATGCCAATGATCAGGAAGGCGTAGTAGGCGAAGAGCGCCGTCAGTTGGTTGTCGATGGTCTCCTCGTTGAAATCGAGCTGGTCGAACTGCGCAAACTTGAAGTTGAAGTTGTTGTCGGTATTATTATATAAGGTCGTGGTGTACGACGCGTTATACACCGGACGGTTGGCTTGGATGAGCGCCTTGCATGTGAACACCCCCGACGCCTGGTCATACTTGGTGACCGTGATGTTGAAGTTGCAGTCTATGCGTTCGTTCTTTTGGAACTGCAGGTTGGTCCACTGGCGCTCGTTGACAAACTGCTCCAACGTCTGTTGGAGGTTGTCGAACACCGAGGCGTCGGTTCCTTGGATCTGATTGTGGTTGATGGTGATCTTGGCGTTGAGCTCCTGCGCAGCGGCAGGAACGGCCAAGAGACAGAGCAACGACACGAGTAAATGGCGCATAGGCATGATGTTAGGGTGTTACTACTGTTTGTGGGGTGTGGCGGATGCGTTCATGCTGAGCATCGATTCGCGCATGCGGATCTGCGTGAGCACCTGTTTGGTGTTTTGCGGGAAGTCATTGGCCATGATCCAATTGTAGAAGTTGGGAGCCTCGCGCAGCACCTCGCTGACCGCACGTCCCTTGTACTTGCCGAAGTTGAACACCTCCTGTCGGCGTTGCTTTCCGTCCTTGTCGAGCACGGGCTTGCCGTCTTTGTCAACCATGTCGTGCCACACGATGCGCCCGGCAAAGTCGACGTTGTTGTTCATCCTCGACTCCTCGGCCAGCACGTCCATGTCGTTGGGCAGGGCCATCGCAGGATCCTCCACCTGGTCGGGCGCATACTTGTCGAGCTGGCCCATCAGCACGCGGTAGGTGGCCTCCGCGTCCTGGTCGGCGCGGTGTGCCTGGAAGTCGTCGTCCATCTTGTGGCCCGTGTAGAAGCGGTAGGCGGCGGCCAGGTTGCGCGGCTCACGCTTGTGGTAGATGGTCTGCGCGTCGATGAGGCGGCACTTGGAGAAGTCGAAGCCCACTCCGGCCCGCAGAAACTCCTCGGCGAGCATGGGCACGTCGAAACGGTTTGAGTTGAAGCCCGCGAAGTCGCACCCTGTGAACTCCTTCTCCAGGTCCTTGGCTATCTCCTTGAATGTTTTTTCGCCCTTTACACGCTCATTGGTGATGCCCGTGAGCTCTTGCACGAGTGGGGGGATGGGCTTGCCGGGATTGACGAAGATGCTTGCGCGTTTCTCCTCGCCGTTGGGCATTACCTTGATGTAGGATATCTGGATGATCCTATCGTTAACCAAATCGAGCCCCGTCGTCTCCAGGTCGAAGACGACTAAGGGCTTATTGATATTGAGTTTCATGCTATCAAATTAATCGTTGAGCAGCAGAGGCATGATGAGCATCAGCACATCGGTGTTCTCGGGCTGCGTGCCGGGAAGCACCACGCCAGCGCGACTGGGGTCGCCCAGCTCTACCGTGACGTCCTCGGTCTCCATGGCGTTGAGAATTTCGAGCAGGAAGTCGCCGCGGAATCCGATCTGCATGCTCTGCCCGCCGTAGTCGCAGATGAGCTGCTCCTTGGCGCTTGTGGCGAAGTCGATGTCCTCCGACGACAGCTCGAGCATGCCTGCGCTGAGGCGGAAGCGTACCAGCTGACTGCTCATGCTGGCGAAGGGCAGCACGCGGCGGATGGCGCTGATGAGGGCCTTGCGGTCGATATGGATCTGGTTGGGGTTGTCGGTGGGAATGGCAGCGTTGTAGTTGGGGAAGACGCCCTCGATGAGGCGGCAGGTGAGCACGCCGTCGGCGAAGTGGATCTCGGCAGCCTGCTTGTTAAACTTGATGACCACATCGCCACCGTCGCGGCTCAAGCCGTTCTTCAGGAGCGTGGCCGGCTTCTTGGGGAGGATGAACGAGGCGGGTGTCTCGCTCTTGATGCCGTAGTAGCGGCAGCGCACCAGCTTATGGCCGTCGCTGGCCACGAAAGCCAGGTAGTCGGGGGTGAGGTCGAAATAGATACCGTTCATCACCGGGCGAATCTCATTGTTGTCGGTGGCGAACATGGTGCGGTTGATGTTGTCGACCAGCACGCTGGCGTCGACCGTCACCACGTTCAGGTCGTTGGTCTGCTGCTCGGTACGGGGATATTCCTCGGCGTTCTGCGCGGTGAAGCGGTATTCGCCGCCCTGATAGCCCACGATGACCTCGTAGGTCTGCAGGTTCACCTCGAACGTAACGGGCTGCTCGGGCAGCTCCTTCATGGCGTCGAGGATGGTGCGGCAAGGCACGGCGAAAGCGCCGTCAGAGTCGAACTCGTCCAGCGAAAGGGCCGTCTTCATAACATTCTCGCTGTCGGAGCTGGTGATGAAGACTTGGCCATTGCTGACCTCGAAAAGGAAACTCTCAAGGATGGGCAGAGAGTTCTTGTTGCTGATGACCTTCGAAAGGGTCTGCAGTTTGGCGTTGAGAGCCGTACTGGAAAGCGTAAATCTCATGTATCTAATAGTATTTTTTGGGTTCGTATCTTTTGATGCACAAAGATACAAATAAAAAAGGAGAATAGGAGAAGGCGCTGACATTTTTTTTATTTTTTTGAATTTTGTGTGTTGAAAGTTTGCTCCTTAGTGATAAATTGCGTAATTTCGCAACATAAACACATAAGAATTACATATTAATTTCACTAAAATGGCATTACAAGGAATAGAAGTGGAGGGTGTGATCATCAAGGAATATCCTCCCAGAGAAGGTGTATCGAAGTCGTCTGGAAACCCCTGGAAGTCGCAGGATTTTGTTATCCAGACCCGTGACGCATACCCCCGCACTTGCCTTTTCAACGTGTTTGGCGCCGACCGCCTGGAGCAGTTCAACCTCCACCAGGGCGACACCGTGCATGTGTGGCTCGATATCAACGCCCGCGCTTGGCAGGATCGTTACTTCAATGATATCCGCGCTTTCCGTGTGGACCACATCGACCCGAACGCCGTGAACACAGGCGCACAGCCCACACAGGCTGCCAGCACATTGGGATCGGCTCCCGCAGCCGCCGCTCCCCAGCAGGATCCGTTTGCAGCTGGCGCAGGTAGCGATGCGTCGAACGACCTTCCTTTCTAATTAACCGATTATCATTTTCATTAAAAAATAAGAATATGAAACCTACATTGTTACTTCTGGCAGCTGGCATGGGCAGCCGCTACGGTGGTTTGAAGCAGTTGGACGGCCTGGGCCCCAACGGCGAGACAATTATGGACTACAGCATCTACGACGCCATTCAGGCTGGTTTCGGTAAGATCGTCTGGGTGATCCGTAAGGATTTTGAGCAGGACTTCCGCGATAAGATCCTCTCAAAGTATGAGGGCAAGATTCCTTGTGAGCTCGTGTTCCAGAGCCTCGACAAGCTGCCCGAGGGCTATACCGTTCCCGAGGGCCGCACAAAGCCTTGGGGTACCAACCACGCTGTGATGATGGCCAAGGACGCTATTCACGAGCCTTTCTGCGTCATCAACTGCGACGACTTCTACAACCGCGACTGCTTCCAGGTCATTGGCAAGTTCCTTGCTAACCTGCCCGAGAACAGCAATGGCAAGTACGCCATGGTTGGTTTCCGCGTGAGCAACACGCTGAGCGACAACGGTACCGTTTCGCGTGGTGTGTGCTCCAAGGACGAGAACGAGCACCTCACAAGCTGTGTGGAGCGCACCGAGATCGAGCGCAAGGAGGACGGCAAGGTGGCCTACAAGGACGAGAAGGGCGAGTGGGTGAACATCCCCGACAACAACCCTGTGAGCATGAACGTCTGGGGCTTCACTCCCGACTACTTCGAGTATAGCGACAAGTTCTTCAAGGAGTTCTTGGATGCTCCCACAACCAAGGCCAACATCAAGGCTGAGTACCTCATTCCTTGGGTGGTCGACAAGCTCATCCACTCTGGCAAGGCTACTTGCGAGGTGCTCGACACCACCAGCAAGTGGTTCGGCGTGACCTATTCAGCCGACCGTCCCAGCGTTGTGGAGAAGATCCAGAAGCTCGTCGACGAGGGTGTTTATCCCGCCAAGTTGTTCTAATTGACAGTTTCCGCCTCGCTGAGGCGTACCAACACATAACGGATCCCGCCTGCCTCTTGATGGCATGGCGGGATTTGTTGTTGGCTCATCCGACATTTGGAGTGAAAAATAACACACGTGAGTATTTACGCTCAGACGCG
>NZ_JAXVAE010000044.1:0-11433 GCF_037460745.1 Hallella sp.
AATAGCTAAACTCTTTGACGAAGACTTTTGGGTGACACGATGACGAAGTCAGGAACAAGTTGCGCAGCCATGACTTGCGCGAGCTGACGGTTACCGCCACCAAGGTGAAGATGTTTCTCAACGGTGACACGGTGGTCTACAATGCCGACGCGTTCAACCTTGCCGACGGTTCCATGCTCGACGGCCTCATACGGATGCTGCCGGGTGTGAGGCTCGACGCCAATGGCGTGATCACCGTGAATGGCCGGGCGGTTCAATCGCTCGTCATCAACGGCCACGATTTCTTCAAAGGCAACCCCCAAGCGGCGTTAAGCAACCTGCCGGCCTACACCGTGAGGAAAATAAAAGTATTCTCACACGAGGGGCAGGCCACACGCCTCATGGGTCGAAACATGAACGACAGCATCCTGACCATGGATGTAAGGCTGAAGAAAGAGTATTCCACGGGCCACATGGCCGACATAGGGGCGGGCTACGGCACCAACCGACGTTACCATGCCGAAATGACGGCCATGCGTTTCAACGACGTCGGCAACGTCATGGTGTATGGGAAGGTCAACAACCTCAGCGACGCAAGCATCGCCAACGGCTCCGGGCGTTGGGCCAATGTCGAGTCGACCCCCGGAAGGCAGAGGCCGCGCACGGCTGGGGCGACACGCAACTTCTCTCTGGGCGACAAGGGGTCGGTGTCGATGGATCTGTGGTGGCAGAACAACGGCATAGACCTCACCACAAACGAGACGGCGACCCGTTTCCTGAAAGATGGCGACATGTGGCGCACCAACCGCTCGCACGAGGAGAAACAGAGCGACAAGCTGAACTTCAAGGGCGCGCTGAGATATAACGGCAAGGGGTTCTACGTCAACCCCACGCTGCGTGCCGTTATAGCCAAGGGTGACCAGTGGAGCAACAGCGCTCAGAGCAGCACCACCGACCGCACGGCTTTCCACAATCACCTCAGCAACCTTAGCCACGACGACAAATCGTTCAAAATGGAAGCGAGCGGCGACGGAGGCGTGAAGATCGTTGAAGACCTGGTGAAGTATGACCTCCACGTGGGCTATTCGAGCGAGAACGAGGGCGACACGCTTGCCATGACTTCGGACTACAACAACACAAACATGTCGCAACGCAACCAGCGCAACAACAAGAAGACGCGTCGTTGGAACGCGGGTGGCGGCCTGCGATACGAGGGACGGTTTGGCAGCTTCACCATCGTTCCATCGCTGCGCTATTCGTACGACCACACCACCACCAACAACCGTTTCGGCATGCTCGCTGCGGTCCCCGCCGATAGCGTTGCGCCCTCTATGGCCCTATACTTGTCGGCCAGTGGCCTCCGCAACCCGAACGATTACGATTACCGCTTGCGCCAGCACAACGCCAACATCGGCTTGGAGATACAGAAGATGGTAGGGCTCTTTGGCATGAGTGGCACATGGGTGGTGCAAATGCCTATCAGTTGGAAAAGCAAGCGGCTCAGCGCTTTCCGTGTTTACGATCAGCAGGTAGGTCGCAGCCGATGGTTCTTCGTGCCCTCGACCTATCTCTACCTGTTTGACATGCGTCCCAACGGTTCGCAAACCGAGTTGTCTGCCAACGCCGCCCTGTCTTACGACTTGCCCGAGATGGCCTACATGCTCGACTATCGCGACGACCGAGACCCGTTGTGCGTAAGCATGGGAAACGCCCAGCTGCGAAACCCATGGACGGCCATCGTCAACCTATCGTTCAGCAAAAGGTGGGCCATCGGCAACGCATTCTTCGCCAAGAGCCTCACCACCCTCTTGGGCGACATGACGGTCATGGCCTACGCTTACGACCCTGCCACCGACGTGTTCACCTTCCGTCCGGTAAGCGTCGACGGAAACTGGACGAACACCACCAAGGTAGGCCTCGACGTTATGCTCGACAAGAGGCAGAAATGGATGCTCAAAAGCCAAGTCGACTATCATTATAGGCGAAGTGTCGACATGGTGGCCACTACCGACATAGCGTCTGCAAGCAGGAGCGTCGTCTGCAACCACACGGCCCAGTGGAGCGCGATCCTCCATTACAGCATCGGCGACGGCACCTCCGTAGCGCTTTTGGCCGATGTGGCTAAAGACTGGTGCGCCAGCAAGCGCGAAGGGTTCCGCAACCTCGTGGCCGAGAGCTACAAGGCAGGTTTTTGCGCCCTTCTTGCCCTGCCCTGGCACCTTCAACTCTCCACCGACCTCACGATGGTGGCGCGCCGCGGCTATCAGTCCCACCAGATGAACACCACCGATTGGGTGTGGAACGCGCAACTCACGCGCACCTTCTGCAAAGGCCGCCTGCTGGCCAAGCTCCAAGGCTACGACATCCTCCACGAGCTATCAACCACCTCCTACGCCGTCGACGCCCAAGGACGAACCGAAACGTGGCACAACGCCATACCGCGCTACGCCATGATCTCCCTCGCATGGAGGTTCAACGCCAACCCCAAGAAGAAATAACGGTCAAGCAATATAAGACAATGAAGAAATTCAAATTCAACCAAGCTGATTTGGGCGAGGTGTTATCGCGTGAGGAACTGAAGAATGTGATGGGAGGTAGCGAAGCCTTTCAAGATAGTTCTGCTCCTGAATGCAGAGGTGTGTTTGGGCAACAATGCCAACACAAAGGGGATAGTTGTTGGTACACCAGTGACGGAAAGAAATTTCAAGGAACTTGCGATTGGATGCCTGGCGGTTTTTATCCAAGACTTTTGTGTTTCGTGTTGCTCATTTGCTCCTGTGCCTGCCTGCAGGCGCAGAGACATTTCAGCATATCGGGATATGTGTCCGACACCTTTGGCAAGCCTCTCGTGTCGAAGATCACGCTGATGACTACCGACAGCACCATTGTCGACACAACGACGGCAGTGATGTCGTATGGCAGCTTTGGCGAGATAGCCTTCTACCAGCTGTCGGCTACCAGCAAAGGCAAATACATCATCCGTGCCTCGATGGACGGTTACACCGACGGCCTTGTCGAGTGTGAGATAAAGAGTAACCGGCAAGGCATGGTGTTCGCAAAAGAAATAAGGATGGCCAAGCGGGTTCCCACGCGCGACCTGCCCGAGCTCACGGTTCGCGCCACCAAGGTGAAGATGGTGATGCGCGGCGACACTGTGGTCTACAACGCCGACGCGTTCAACCTCGCCGATGGCTCCATGCTCGACGCGCTGATAAGCCGGTTGCCGGGAACGACCCTCACGCGCGACGGGCAGATCTTCGTGAAGGGCAAGAAGGTGGAGAGCCTGCTCGTCAACGGGCGCGACTTCTTCGCGGGCAATCCGCAGGTGGCCTTGCAGAACCTGCCCGCCTACATCGTCGGCAAGATAAAGGTGTATAACCGCATGGGCATGGCTTCGCAACGCATGGGGCGCGACATGGGCGACAAGCAGGTCGTTATGGACGTGCGCCTCAAACGCGAGTATGCCAAGAACTATCTGGGCAACCTTGAGGGAGGCGTGGGCACCCAGCACCGCTACCTCTTACGCGGAATGGGCCTCAAGTTCTCCGACAAGGAGCAGGTCGTGGGGTTCTTCAATCTCAACAACCTCAACAACAACGAGCGCGGCGACATAGGAGGCCGGTGGGGCGACAACGACGTCGAGAACGGCTTGGTGGCCACAAAGACGATGGGCCTGTCGTACCACAACTATCTCCGCGGACAGTTTGATGAGGTTCGAGGAGAACTGTATTATACCCACACCGACAACGACGCCGAGCAGCGCAGCCACACGCAGACCTTCCTGCCCATGGGCGACGCCTTTAGCGCCAGCCAATCCAACACGGTGGGCAAGAGCCATTTGCTGAAGGCCAGTCTAGGAGCCGACATGGGCGTAAGAAACCTCGGCCTGAAAAACAACTTCGACCTTTTGTGGGCCAACCGCAAGGGGTTTGCAGCCAGCCTTGCCGAGACGAGCGATTCGGCCTCGGTGCTCAACCGCATGCTGATGAACAGCTGCTATGAGGCCCACAACCTCAACCTGCGCCTGAGCTCAAGCGAGATGCTGTCGTTGTGGCAGATGGATATGGTGCCGTTCCGCTTCAACCTGACCTACGACCGGCTCACCCAACGCTCCTTCTCGCTCACCGACGCCACCTTCGCCACCACCGACGCCCCGAGCGATTACCGCAACTATTACACGGTGAGTCCCAACCAGCACCTCGACCTGGGCACCGGCATAGGCTACAACTACATGCTCAACCCCGCCATGCTCTCGGTCGACTACGAGTACCGCTACCGTTACAACAAGGCCCGCAACATGCTCTACCGACTCGACAAGTTGGCCGATGCCGACAGCACACGCTTCAACGTCCTCCCGTCGGCCGCCGATGCCTTGCGCAATGTGCTCGAAGCCCCCAACAGCTACAGCATGCGGCAGTACACCAACGAGCACAAGCTGACGTTAGGATACAGCTTCACGAGCCGAAACCGCAACTTCGGCCTTAGCCTCTACCTGCCCATGCGGCAGGTGAGCAGCAACCTCTATTACCACAGGGAGGGCCGCCACGACGTGTCGCGCAGCAGGCTGTTTGTAGAGCCCGTGTTTGCCATGTGGGGCGAGAAGAAAACAAAGTGGCGCATAGACCTCAACATGACGTCGGCGCTGCCCGACCTAACCGCCATGGTCGATTACCGCGACAGCTCCAACCCCCTGAGCATACGGATGGGAAACCCCCATCTGCACGACACACACACCTATGAGGCGCGGGCCTCCATAGAGCGAAATGGCAACAGGCAACGCATGTTCTACGCCAACGTAGCCTATCGACAAACCGACCACGCCGTGGCCTACGCCCTTACCTTCAACAAGGCCACGGGCGTTAGCGCCACCCAGCCCGTAAGCGTAAACGGCAACTGGCAAGCCCACCTCGAGGCAGGCATGGGACGGGCCATCGACAAAGCTCAGAAATGGACCCTCAACAACCGCTTCACGGCACACTACAACCACAATGTTGACATGGCCAAGGTGGCGGGAAGCGGCGAGAGCCAACGCAGCATCGTCAACAACTATCATCTGCACAACAACCTAAGCCTGACGTTCCGGCCCAACGACCGGTACGAAATGGCGCTCAGCGCCGGAGGCAACTACTACCTCGTCGACGGACAGCGCGAAGGGTTCAGTCGCATCAACGCCGGCGATTACCAAGTGGCGCTCAACACCACGCTCGCCCTTCCCTGGCACCTCCAACTCTCCACCGACCTCACGATGGTGGCGCGCCGCGGCTACCAGGCCCACCAGATGAACACCAGCGACTGGGTGTGGAACGCGCAGCTCTCGCGCACCTTCTGCAAAGGCCGCCTGCTGGCCAAGCTCCAAGGCTACGACATCCTCCACGAGCTATCAACCACCTCCTACGCCGTCGACGCCCAAGGACGAACCGAAACGTGGCACAACGCCATACCGCGCTACGCCATGATTTCCCTCGCCTGGAGGTTCAACGCCAACCCGAAGAGGTAAACAATTGGAGAGCAGATAAGCCACGAAGGAACAGGGAGCGCATAAGGGCTACAAGAGCGGCATGCGACCTGCTTTTTTCGCCTCCCTACCTTTCGTATGGCATTTTGACCACGATGACCTTAACGTGCTCTTGTTGCTTTCCGGTTTTAATTTTTGCGATGTGCCAATCGCATGGGAACATGATGCAGAAGGTGTTGGGTGCCATCTCGAACCGCTTGAGGCGTGTGGCGTCGTAGCGGTAATGCTCCACGTCGGGGGTGTAGTCGGCGAGGGGGGTGGCTGTGTCGTGGTCGATGAGGGCCAGTCCCTCCACGCCGTCTACCACGATCATGAAGTCGATGTTGTCTCTGTGGCTCTCCGATCCCTTCCCGTTCCTGAGGTCGTGCTCCGAGCACCAGTTGGTTCCATCCTCCACGGAGGCCACGAGGCCTGTTTTGCCGATGGGCGTGCGCCCTGGCTTGAGCGCCTTGAGGTCGTTGTTCTGGAGCCATTGGAAGAGCTCGTCCCACAGCTTGGGGTTCCTGCTATACTGTATGCAAAACTCGGTGAGGCTGACCGTAGGGGCGGGAACGGCCTTGTTGAACGCTCCCCTCCATTGTCCCTGCTTCACCCATTTGGCGGCGGCGCGCTCCACAGCCTTGGGGTAATGGTGCGTGTAGGTTTGTGCCGTGGCTCCTGTTGTGAGGAGCGTGGCGACGATGGCCATGGTGGCCATTTTTCTCTTGACTTGTTTCATGTTGTGCTGATTGTTTTTCTTATGCAGGTTCTACTTCGCCCTCACGATGCGTATGCCTATCTGCGAGGGGTGCTCAGCCATGTAGGTGGCCAGGAGTTTGGGCTCCTCCACCACCTTGCGGTGCAGCTGCGATGCGTTGAGCATGTGTAGCCCGTCGGCGTGCCACACGGCTATGCCGAGGTGACTGGTGTCGAGGCCCTTCTTCGAGGTGAGTATCACGATGATGTCGCCGTTGTGTATGGTGCTCCGCAGCAGTTTGCTGTTCCTCAGCTGGCCCTTGGGAATGTAGCGGTAGCGTCGGCCGCTGATAGCCCTCTCCATTTGCCGCAGGGGTGCCACCCATTGGGGATGGGCCGCAAGCATGGGATAGAGGTGCGTGTGGGTGGTCATGTAGTTGGCCCGCACGGTCTGCACGGCGGTGAAGGGCGGCGTGGGGCCTTGCACGTCGGCCACGAGGCCCTTGCGCACGTTCTCCTCGATCCAATAGGTAAAATAGTGGAGGCGGTGCGTGTAGGCCACCTTGCCATCCTCGTAGCGCAGGCGCTGCAGGTTGCGGCAGAAGGCTTGGAAGGTGTGGGCCTTCTGCTTCATGCAGAGCGCGAGGGCCATCACCGTTTCCACGTAGGTGGTGCAGTCGAGCTGCCGCAGGTTGACCACCAGCCGCTCCTCGCGGTTCACCTCGAGCGTCTTGGCCACGTAGGGCAGTCCGCGCAGCTGGCGTGCGAACCACAGGGTGTAGTTGGTTTTGGGGTTTAGGGTTGCGGCTTTTTCCAATAGTCGCACCACCTTCACCGAGTCGCTTCGCCAATAGTGGGGCGTTGAGGCTTGGGAGCCCATGGCCGTTGTGGCGAGCAAGATCAAAAGCGTCAATATTTTCTTCATAGCGTAAAAGGGTGTTGGGGGCTACCTTCGTCCGAAGTTGTAGCCGAAATAGATGTTGACCGATCCAAAGATGTTGTTGGTCTTAAACTGATCCTTGCGGTAGTTGTAGGCGTGGAACACGGCGCTGGCGCCGGCGTACCACCGCGTGTTGTTCCACACCAGTCCGAGGCGGAACAGGCCGTCGAGGTTGATGTTCTTGAAATCGAAGGTTCGGAAGAAATCCTTCTCCTCATTTTGCACGTCGCTTGTGGAGCGCTTGTAGCTGAGCGAGGCCATGGCCGAGGCGTTGAAGAGCCAGTTGTAGGCAAACACCCAGTTGATGCCGTAGCCCCCCGAGACGGAGTAGTCGGTGTATTTCACCTTCGAGAAGCGCATCGACGAGTCGATGATGCCGTCGGCGTTGGTGGTCCCGAGGCGTTGCTCCACGAGGTCGGCCAGCTTGCCCCAGTCAACCTCGAGCGAGTGGCGCGTGTAGCCAATGCCCATCATGGGGCTTCCCGCCGTTCGCCGCTGCACGGTGCTCTGGCTGTAGGCGGCGGGATAGGAGAACTTGCGGTGGTTGAAGATGTAATAGAGGTTGCCGCCCGTGATGCTCGAGTGGAACCCGTCGAACGAGGCTCCGCGCATGCGGCTGGTGTCGTACTGCTTGCCGAGGTCCATGCGCGAGATGGTGTAGTCGTTTCCCGACTTTCGGTAGAACACGTCGATCCCTATCTGGTTGCTGTAAAGGCTGAGGTTGAGGTCCTGCTTGCGGTCGCCGTCGCTGAGGTGCGTGAGGTCGACGGTGTAGCCCAGGAACACCCATCGCCAGCCCACATAGGGTCCGAGCTTCACCGATGGCTTCGGCACGAACACAATTTCCTGCCCCGTCTTGTTGGCCAGGTGGTAGATCTCGTAGGTGTTGGTGTTTTGGAGCATCACGGTGAAGTTGTAGTGCTGCGGCTCCACATACAGCGTGTCGACACGCGAGAACTCCTTCACAAACTGGTAGGCGGCGTTGAGCAGCGGGTTGCGCAATTCGTGGCCCGAGGTGCGGGCACGACGCTCCTTCCGCCCCACCTGTGTGGAGTCGGTGGAGTCGGTGGGGTTGGCGCTGGCGTGGCAGGCCAGGGCGATGGCCACGAGGGCGAGCAACACACGCTTGGCCATGGCTCAGAACTTGCCCAATATGCGGTCCATGACCCAGTTGGTGGGTGTGGCGCTGACGCTTGTGCACTCGCACACGCCCACGCCCTGCAGATGCTCCACCACCGCCCGTATGAGGGGCAGCTGCACGTGCGCCGGGTTGGGGATGGCGAAGCGCTGGTGGCCCTCGCTGGTGATGAGGCTGATGGGGTCGTAGCTATACACCGAGAAGCCCAGCGTGCCCCTGTCGCCGATCACCATGATGCGGTCTTCCTTGGCGCTCTCGTGGCCCACGAAGCACCACGAGGCGCTGCCCGGTATGCCGCTCTGGAAGATAAACGATGCGCTGATGGTGTCTTCGGCCTGGTAGAGGTGCGCGCGGTTGGCGGGGTATCCGTGTGCGCGTATGATGAACCCGAAGAGCTGCTGCAGCAGGTCGAGCTGGTGGGGCGCCAGGTCGTAGAAGTAGCCGCCGCCCGCTATGAGGGGCTGCACGCGCCACGGCTGGTTGCTGCCCTGCGCGTTGTCGAACTCGCGTGGCGGCGCCGAGAAGCGAATCTGCACGTTGAGAATCTTGCCCAGCGTGCCATCCTCCACCAGTTCCCTCACCTTCTGGAAGTAGGGCAGGTATCGGCGGTAGTAGGCCACGAAGCACGGCACACCCGTCTGCTCGGATATGCGGTTGATGCGCAGGCAGTCTTCGTAGCATGCCGCCAGCGGCTTCTCCACATAGCAGGGCTTGCCCGATCGCATGGCCATGATGGCGAAGGTGGCGTGGCTCGAGGGCGGCGTGGCGATGTAGATGGCGTCGATGTCGGGGTCGTCGACGAGCTCTTGCGCGTCGGTGTACCACTTGCGTATGTGGTGGCGCTCAGCATAGAGGCGCGCCTTGGCGGCGTTGCGGCTCATCACCGCCACCACCTGCGACCCCGGCACCTCGCCGAAGGCCGGTCCCGACTTTTTCTCCGTGGCCTCGCCACAGCCTATAAAACCCCAGTTTATTCTCTTCATAGTGGACTGAAAAATATACGTTAATGACGGTGCGGCCCTATCGCCGCCGCCTAACTCGAATGCAAAGATAGGGCAAATCGAAGACAATACAAAATCTATGGGCTAACATTTTGTTAACATCCCATTGCGTCGAGGAACACTTGCAGATGTCCGGCGTAATAGAGCGGTATGTTGTATAACTTGAACGACTTGCCCTTCTGCGTGGTTACTACGTCGGATGTCATGGGGCCGTTCCAAAGGCGCAAGGCAATTGTTGCGGTCGACTCGTCCATATACTGGTGTAACGAGCGAAGCTTGGCGTTGTTGCCCGTCTTCACTTCTATGGGCAACAGGTGCGACTTGTGCCTTATCACAAAGTCGACCTCCGCTTGCGAGTTTCTGGCGTCGCGCACCCAAAACATTCTTTTCTCGCCAAACGTAACCGTTGATCCCAACAGCTCTTGGCCCACTGCATGCTCGGCGATGTCGCCATTCCAAAGCTCGTCGGCGTCTTTGTTGAACAGCAAATTCTCCTGCATGCCCGCCACATAATTCACCAAGCCAGTATCGAGCCACAACAGCTTCGGACTCTTCTTTAGGTCGGGCAAGAAGGGAAGCGATGTCGACGTGATGGGGTAGACCAATTCGAGCAGAAGCGTCTTTTCCAAGGTCCTGAATGCGTTGCCCACCTCGGCCGCCTTGAATGTGGCTCCTGTGAACTTCGCAAACTGGATGCGATGGCCTGCCGCCGTCCACCCATAGTTTAGGATATACCTAATGGCGTCTTGCTCCTTGGGCTTGCTGGCATACTTCTCCACGTCGTCGCGATAGCCCGACAACAAAGCGTTGAACACGCCATTTAGCCTTACCAAATCGTTGTGCTGGGCATAGTTGGCCACCGCCTCTGGCAGGCCACCTACAATCATGTATTTCTTAAACAAGTCGATGGTGAGATGGTGGAGCGATGCAGGCAGCGAAACCGTCTCCACATAGTTGGCGATGGCGTCGTGCCCCATGGCCCTGAGGAATTCCACAAAGGTGCAGGGGTGCAACGCCATATACTCCACTCTGCCCACGGGGAACGAGATGTGTCGACCCATTAGGCTCTCTAAGAGCGACCCGGCGGCAATGACATACAAGTCGGGGCGCTTCTCGTAGAAGTATCTCAAGGCTTGCACCGCCTTGGGCTCATTCTGTATCTCGTCGATAAAGATCAGGGTCCGACGGTTCTCGCCCTGCATCTTGTTTGCCTTGAAGAAAATGCCAGCCAACAAATCGTCGAAAGAATAATCGGCGGCAAACAACGCCGCGTTTTCCTGCTCCTCCAAATTAAGATATATATACGTGTCAAACTCCTTGGCGAAAAGTTCCACCAAGGTGGTCTTGCCCACTTGTCGAGCCCCACGCAGCACCAGCGGCTTGCGCTCTTCCTTTTCGGCCCAGTGGCGAAGATACCGTATGGCTATTCGTTCAAACATACGCTTTGCTTTTTGTGATGATAGTGCAACTTGAATGCAAAGTTAGTGCCAACGAGGGCCATGAGAACTTGATCTCGGATGGCCGAGTGCCGCCTAACTTCTGCAAAGTTAGGACAATTATTTGCAAATCCAAAGCAAAAACGCAATAAAACCTATCCATTTCCAAACCAAAAACAGAGAGAAACGCAAGCATTTCCAAACCAAACGGAGCGAAACCGTGAGCATTTCCAAACCAAACGGAGCGAGAAAGGAAGGTGTTTCCAAACCAAACGGTGGCGAAACCGCAAGCGTTTCCAAACCAAAAACGGAGAGAAACCGCAAGCGTTTCCAAAACGAGGTGTGCCCTTAAACGCGCCCTTATAGAAACGCTCTCTGCATATCAGGCAAGCCTGTCATGTGGCATTCTTTTCATTCCTGTCAAACGAAGCGGGCTGAAAGCCCAATGACCTCCTCAGCCCAGGGCAAGCGAAGCGACACCCTGGGTAAACCGCCACACCCTATCACACCACGCCCTGTAAGGGCAAAAGTGTATCTAACGCGCTCTGTTTCAATACTTTACTATTGCGTTGCGCTTGATAGCATTCCTTTTTTATCCAAGGCTTTCTTGCTTAGTCAAGCGGCAAAGTCAAGCGGCAAAGCCGAGCGGCCGCGCTGAGCGTAAATCTCTCACCCCGAAAGGTTTTATCTTTTAGCCTCAGACGGCGTAACAACGAATTTCCCTAATTTTCGAATTTTTCCAAATTGCG
>NZ_JAXVAE010000045.1:0-2337 GCF_037460745.1 Hallella sp.
AGTTGGTTAGAGCGTCAGATTGTGGTTCTGAATGTCGTGGGTTCGAGTCCCACCATCCACCCTTAAAAACCCTTGCAGATATTCATCTGCGAGGGTTTTTAGTTTAGTATGCGCCTTGCCCTTATTTCGGCAATGGCAGTTAGTCAACCATAGAGTAAGGATCGAGGAGTTGAAAACCCGCAAAAGCCAAACTCCGCATTGTCGATTGGCCGAGATCTTTACCTTATTATATAGTAGATGGACTTGCAATCATCAGGCTCGGTTGTGATAGTTGGGTGAGATCTTTACCTTATTATATAGTAGATGGACTTGCAATCATCAGGCTTGGTTGTGATAGTTGGGCGAGATCTTTACCTTATTATATGGTAGATGGACTTGCAATCATCAGGCTCGGTAGTAGTGGTTGTTTGTGGGAAAACGCTTGTTTGTTGGGGGTGTGCGGGTGTAACCCTGTTCTTTCAGATGAGGGTTGGGCAAGCCCATTCTGATGTTTGTTGTGTCGAAGAATTGTAAAAGTTGGCGGTTGTTGATGGTGGTTTGATGGATTGTTTGTACTTTTGCTGCAAAGGAACGTTCTCGTAAAGGCAAATGAGCGGAACGAAGCTTGCCTTAGCTTTGGCTTGACGAGAAAACGAAGGATGAAAACCAATGATGCGATGGACCACTTTTCCAAGGAACAACGAACGCGAATCATGGCTGCGATACGATCGAATGGTACGCGGCCTGAAATCCTTGTGAGGCATTACCTGTGGCGCCAGGGATTTTGATATCGGGTCAATCTTGGTCGGTTGCCTGGTCATCCCGACATTGTGTTGCGAAAATACCGCACCTGTATCTTTGTGAATGGTTGCTTCTGGCATGGCCATGATTGTGGTGCTTTTCGCCTCCCCAAGACACGTGTCGACTTTTGGAGAAGCAAGATAGAGCGCAATAAGCAGCGCGACAAGGAAGTGCAACAACGATTGGCAACCATGGGCTGGCATTGCATTACGGTGTGGGAGTGCCAGTTGAAGAAACCAATGAGAGACCAAACGCTAAAAGACTTGGCCTTCACGCTTAACCATCTCTATCTCCGTGACCATGCCGTTGGTTATCGCCGACTTGAGGAAGAGTGGGGCGGAAGCATGGCTGCCGAACCCGATAGGGGTGAATAGGCGGAATGGAATGGCCTGCGCATGCTTCTTTTTATGTTGCTTCGATATTTTCTCCGTTTCTGTTTCATGGTGCCTTTTCTTTATGTTGTTACTATCTTGGAGCAGCTCCGACGCTATCTTCTGCTTTTGTAACATGGCTTCTTGTTATCTGTTGTTGCCATATTAGGGTTGTCTCTGTTTTCTCAATGCTTTCACCCTCTATTGTTTTTCCTAATTGGTGGTACGTTTTGCAATAGTTTCCGTGATCTTCTAATGGGGCATGGGACTTCATTTTCCCTTCTTGTTTGTATTGTGATGCTTGCGAGGCCTGCATTGAAGACATAGCGTGCTATGACAGAACGAGGCAAAAAGGAACGGGACGCTACTGCTGATAATGTGTTGAAGATGTGGCGTTCTATGGCGAAATGAGGGCGGAAACGAGAGGTTGAACGAAACGCCTAAAAGAGTAAGAGGCGACAATAGGTCTTTGGCTATTCAGCTTGTTGCGGTTTGATGTCGGATTGGAGGTGTTTTTCTTCCTATCAATTCGTTTCACGGCAAAAACGTTGTGGTGTCTCATTTTTGCAACACTTTTACTGCCGTCAATACGTATGTTATTGTTAAATTTGCAAACATTAAGAAAGTTTTGTATTTCCTTCACGGGCCTTGATGTTCATTGCAGACTATAAACCTATGCTGTGTGCTGACAGGGGGAACTTTTTACTATAAGCATTTTTGCGTTGAAACATATTAAAATTGACACACAAGTGAAGAAACTTCGTGCCATGTCTTTTCGTAAGTTGGCTGGGTGGGTTAATGTCGACCACCTGATAGTCACCCTTTTGGTGTTATTCCTGGGGTGGTTGTTGGCGTTTGCTTCCATTAACCTCACGGTTTTCAATCCCGTCAAGAAGGCTTTTGCCGACTTTTCCATGACCGACATCTTCTATGAGATACAGAATAGTAGTGGCGTGAAAGAGTTCAATAACGACATTGTTTTGGTTGACATGACAGAACTGTATGATCGCCGCAAGATCGCCCAAAGCATTCGCGATATCGCAAGTTGCCAGCCTAAGGTGTTTGTGATAGACCTCATTTTTGAACGCCCCAGCTATGACGAGGAGGAGAACGAGTGCCTCATCAATGCTGTTTTACTAGTGATGCGATATTAATCGCTTAACTATAGTTATATATTTGATATTTA
>NZ_JAXVAE010000046.1:0-11457 GCF_037460745.1 Hallella sp.
TTCGGGCTTTGTGATATTTTAAAAGAGGGTGTGAATTTTGACACACCCCCTTTTGCGTTGGGGCGGGTGGGGAGAATGGGCGTGGTCTTCGCACCGTAAGCCACAATATTACATTGTTTTTTGGTAAACGCGCACGTAATCCACATAATACCGTAGGGGGAACTGGCTGTCGTCGGGCACGCCTCCGTTCTCGCCAATGGCCAGGTTGAGTAGGATGTAGTCGCCAAATGCTTCGATGTTGTTGCTGAATGGGTTCTCGTGGTTGCCGTCCACGCCTCCGTTGCGCGTTTTCGAAAGGTCGGTGACGTTGAGCAACTCGTCGTCGAGATAGAGGCGGATAAACTGCTCGTCCCAGTCCATACGCCACACATGGAATTTCTCAGTCCACTGGGCGTCGCGGTGGGTGAAATGCTCAAATGGCGTCACTACGGAGTTCCACACAGGGGTGAACGCCCTGTTGGATCCCCAACAGGTGTTGGCGAGTATCGACGGCTTGCCGTCCTTGATGTAGTATTCCATCATGTCGATCTCGCCATTCTCCGGCCAGCTCCATTGGTTGCCCAGCAACCAGATGGCTGGCCACGAGCCTGAGGCCGTGGGAATCTTGGCTCTCACCTCGAAGCGCCCATAGCGAAACACGTGGCTTTTGCGTGTGGTGAGGCTCGATGAGGTGTAGTGCGCCTCGCGCCTTGAGCGTGTCCAGTGGGAGTCGCCCTCACGATAGTGGGGATTGGGCACCGTTTCCTTGCGCCCCTCGATGACGAGCAGACCGTCTTTCACCATGGCGTTGTCCTCTTGATACCACTGCAATTCGTTGTTCCTTACAAAGCCCTGTTCGAAGCTCCAGTCGTCGGAGGGCTTTCCGTCGTGGTCGAACTCATCGTGCCAAACCAGTTGGTAGCCGTTGTATTGCTTCACTTCCGTTTGTGGATGATAGTCGATGGAATCGTTCGCCTGTAGGGGCGAAATTGCCAAGACGGCGCATGCCGCTAAGACAAATGTTTGTATCTTCATAATTTGTGCTGATGTGTTATATTTGCAAAAGTACAAAAAAAACGTCGTTGCCACTTCCTACGCACCGCGTTAGGATAGTTAATTCATGCTAAATTTATGTTTCGCTTGGATGAAAAGCTAATGATTATTTGGGAAATTGGCCGATAAGCCGTATTTTTGTGAACAAAACATCATTTACGAAAACCTTATAGTTGTGAAAAAGCTTCTACTGTTCCTTTGGGCGGTCATACCCTTCCTCAGCCTTCATGCGGAGGATGCCGACTCGCTCTACGCCAAAGACATGTTGCCCATTGGCACCATGGCGCCCGAGATGGTCATCGACTCGGTCAATAATGTCAGCCTTGAGTCGCTTCGCGGACGATATGTGGTGTTGCATTTCTGGGCCACATGGTGCCCCGATTGCCGCCGCGATATGCCCGAACTGAATGATCTCTCGTATGTTTACAATTCCGACAGCATCGTGTTCATCCACGTGTCTTACGACACCAACAAGGAGGCTTGGCAGAAATACATCGGTGAGAACAAGATGTTTGGCATGCAGCTCACTGAGTTGAAGAAGATGCGCGAGGCCCGTAGTTCCAGCATGTTCAAGATCAATTGGATTCCCGCCTATTACGTCATCAATACTGAAGGCCGCATCATTGAGCGCACGGTCGACGTGAAAAAACTGGCCAGGCGCTTGACCTTGCTCGACAAGTCGCGTGTGCGCATTCCCCGCAGCAAGATGTCGAAGAACCCTGAGTATAAGGGCGGTGAGACCATGTTGCGCTATTATCTCGCCAAGAGCATCAAGTATCCGCGCGTGGCAAGCAACTACGGTTTGGAGGGACAGACGCTCGTGAAGTTTATGGTGGAAGCCGACGGAACCATCTCCAACGCTCGCGTCACGGAGAACAAGATTACCGTAGACGACAAGTTGCCCTACCAAAAGCTCCGTGGCGACGCTCGCCAGCGTGTTCGCCAAGAGGCGCTCGACGCCTTTGCCGAGGAGGCTTTGCGCGTCATCAACGCCATGCCCCAGTGGAATCCGGGCAAGCGCTACGGCATGCCCATCAAAGTGGAATATGAGCTTCCCATCAATTTCCGACTGCAATACAACAGCGACGATGTGTGGTCGGGCCATTCATAAGGAGGCAACATGTCAATGATTCATCTGAATGACATCAACAAAACCTATTTCGGCGCTCAGCCCCTGCATGTGCTCAAGGGGGTGAGCCTCGATATAGAGGAGGGTGAGTTGGTGTCTATCATGGGTGCGTCGGGGTCGGGCAAGTCGACCCTGCTCAACATTCTCGGCATCCTCGACAACTATGACAGTGGCGAGTATTTGCTCGATGGAACGCTCATCAAGGATCTTAGCGAGACCCGCGCCGCCGAGTATCGCAACCACATGATAGGCTTCATCTTCCAGAGTTTTAATCTCATCGGATTCAAGACGGCAGTGGAGAACGTGGAATTGCCCCTGCTTTACCAAGGGGTTAGCCGCCGCAAGCGCCACCGCATGGCCATGGATTACCTCGACCGACTGGGTCTTGGCCCTTGGGCCTCACACTATCCCAATGAGATGTCGGGTGGACAGAAGCAGCGTGTGGCCATCGCGCGCGCCCTCATTACCGACCCCAAGATCATCCTTGCCGACGAGCCTACGGGCGCCCTCGACTCGAAGACCAGTCTGGAGGTGATGGAATTGTTGAAGAAGCTCAACCGCGACGAGCATAAGACCATTGTTGTGGTGACCCACGAGAGTGGTGTGGCCAACGAAACCGACAAGATTATCCACATTAAGGATGGCCTTATCGGAAGCATCGAGGACAACCACTTGCACAAAGCGAGCGTTTTTGGAGGCGGCACCATCATGAAATAAGATGGCGGCGCCCATGCGCTATATGATATAAGGAGAAAAGCCATGTTCGATATCCTTCAGGAAATCTACGCCACGATACGCCGCAACAAGCTGCGCACTGCGCTCACGGGATTTGCCGTGGCGTGGGGCATCTATATGATTATCGTGCTGCTGGGAGCGGGCAATGGACTTATCAACGGCGTGACGAACAATATGGGCGACTTCCTCGCCAACTCGATGTCGGTGTTTGGAGGAACCACCTCGAAACCTTACAATGGCTTGAAGGAAGGACGCGACATTACCCTCGACGACGGCGACATCGGCACCACACGCCAGCGTTTCAGCGAGAATGTGGAAACGGTGGGTGCGGAAATGCAGCAGGCGGGAGCCACCATCACCATGGGCGACAACTACGTCAGTTCCTCTCTTTGTGGCGTTTATCCCAATGAGGCAACCATCAACAAGTTGCACATGTTGGCCGGGCGATTCATCAACGATATCGACCTTGAGCAGCAGCGCAAGGTGCTGGTGATAAGCGATGAGCAGGCCAAAGAGCTCATTGCGGGCGATGGAACGGCGCTTGTGGGCAAGGTGGTCAAGGTCGACGACTTCGCTTTCCGCGTGGTGGGTGTCATGAAGCGCGACGGGAGCACCATGGGAACCGACGCGTACACGTCGTTTACCACCCTGAGAACCATGTACGGCCGAGGCAACAAGGCCGACCGCATCCTGTTCTCGTTTCGTGGACTGACAAGCGAGCAGGCCAACACGGAGTTTGAAACACAATACAAGGCAGCCATCAACCGCAACCATGGCGCGTCGCCCGACGATGAGGAGGCCGTCTGGGTGTGGAACCGCTTCACGGAAAACCTGCAAATGAACATGGGCATGTCGATGATCAGGCTGGCCCTTTGGATCATTGGCATCTTCACATTGCTTTCGGGCGTTGTTGGCGTAAGCAACATCATGCTCATCTCTGTCAAAGAACGCACACGCGAGTTTGGCATTCGCAAGGCCATCGGCGCCAAGCCGGCAAGCATCCTGCGGCTCATTGTCGTAGAGAGCGTTATCATCACCACCTTCTTCGGTTATGTGGGCATGTTGCTCGGCATAGCCACCACCCAATACATGGACGCCACGTTAGGCCACGAGGTCACCGACCTGGGCTTTGCTAAAATCACCACTTTCCTCAATCCAACCGTTGGAATCGACGTGTGTGTCGAGGCCACATTGCTCATGGTGGTGGCAGGCACGATAGCTGGTTTGTTCCCTGCCATACGTGCGGCGCGCACCCGACCCATTGAGGCTTTGCGGGCTGAATGACGCCCCTTAGCCACACTCCGCATTACTGTCAACCCTATAAAATAAGGTATACCGTGACATTCGACATAGACCGATACCGCGAGATTCTCGACACCATCACTCGCAACAAGGCACGTTCGCTGCTTACCGGCTTCGGCGTGTTTTGGGGAATCTTCATGCTTGTTACGCTCATCGGAGGCGGACAAGGCCTGAAGGAGAATCTGTCGGCCAACTTCGAAGGATTCGCCACCAACACGGTCGTCATCTATCCGCAAGCCACCACCAAGCCTTACCACGGTTTTCGCAAGGGGCGTACGTGGGGAATGACCTTCCGCGACACGGAGCGGCTGAGGTCGCAGATTCCCCAGCTCGACGTTATCAGTCCCATGCTTTCCCATTGGGGAGGCTCGGCCACTTATAAAGACAAGAAAGCCAGTTGCTCGTTCAAGGGTGTTATGCCCAATTATGCGCAGGTGGAGACGCCCAAGCTAAGCTATGGACGGTTCATCAATGAGATGGACATTGCCGAGGGACGACGTGTGTGCATCATCGGAAAGCGCGTCTATAAGAGTCTCTTTCCGGGTGGAGGCGACCCTTGTGGACAACGCATACAGGTAGATTCGGCGTTCTACCAGGTCGTGGGAGTCGATTATTCGTCGGGCTCCATGAATATCAACGGCAGTGCGGAACAGGCCATTGTGGTTCCGCTGACGCTCATGCAGCAAGCTTATAACCGCGGCGACAGCATCGATTTGCTGTGTATGACGCTCAAGCCCGGCTATCGGGTGACCGATATGCAAGACCGCATCAGGATGGTGTTGGCCAAGGCTCACGATGTGGATCCTACGGATGAGAAATCCATTTTCCTCATCAACACCGAGGTGATGTACTCCATGCTCGACAGCCTCTTTAGCGGCGTGAACCTCCTGATATGGTTGGTGGGCATTGGCACGCTGCTCGCAGGTGCCATCGGTGTGAGCAACATCATGATGGTGACGGTGCGTGAGCGAACGACCGAGATTGGCATCCGCCGTGCCATAGGTGCCACCCCGCGCATGATTCTCTCGCAAATCATCTCGGAGAGCATCGCCCTGACCGTTGCCGCTGGCATGGCGGGCATTCTCTTTGGCATTGTGGTGCTCGAGATGATAGAGCTTGCCAACACCACCGGAGGCGTCGTCACCGCCCATTTCCAAGTGCGCTTCTGGACAGCGGTCGGCGCCTTGGCGCTGCTCACGGTCCTTGGCGTGGTAGCCGGGTTGGCGCCAGCCCTTCGCGCCATGAGCGTCAAACCCGTCGACGCCATGCGCGACGAATAGCCCCATCGATTCTTAGAAAACATAAAAAACAACGCATCATAAGCAAACGGCCACCCTCCCCCAAAGTGGGAGGAGCCATAGCCTGAACAAACCATTATGAAGAAGTATTTCCAAATCGGCTTTGCCGTCGTCATCTTGTTGGTGTTCGTCGGCACGTTTGTTTTCCTTTGGCAGAAAAGCCAACCACAACCCGTGGAGTACGAGGAGTACACGGTCAAGACGACCGACATCTCCAAGACCACCATCATCACCGGTCGCATAGAACCGCGCAACGAGGTCAACGTGAAACCGCAGATATCGGGCATCATCTCCGCAATCTATAAGGAGGCGGGTGAGACAGTAACGGCCGGCGAGGTCATTGCCAAGGTGAAGGTCATCCCCGACGAGGGGCAGCTCAGTGCGGCCCAAGCCCGCATCCGCCTGGCCGGTATCAACGAGCACCAGGCGCGGGTCGACTATGAGCGCGAGAAGGCGCTCTACGACAAGGGTTTGGTCAGTGGCGACGAGTATGACCAGAAGCGCAAGGCATGGCGGCAAGCCACCGAGGAGGTGCGGGCTGCCAAGGACAACCTGGAGGTTGTGCGCGATGGCGTATCGAAGGAGAACGCCGGCAACTCGTCGACGCTCATCCGCTCCACCATCAGTGGTCTCATCCTTGATGTGCCTGTGAAGGTGGGCAACACCGTCATCCTCTCTAATACGTTCAACGATGGTACGACCATCGCCACCGTGGCCAACATGGCCGACCTTGTTTTCCGAGGCAATGTCGACGAGACCGAGGTGGGACGCTTGGTGACGGGCATGCCCATGAAGATAACGATTGGCGCCATGCAGGATGAGCGTCTGCAGGCTTCGCTGGAGTATATTTCGCCCAAGGCCACCCAGAACAACGGCGCCAACCAGTTTGAAATCAAGGCGGCCGTGCATGTGGGCGCTGCCAATAAGATTCGTTCGGGCTACAGCGCTAATGCAGAGATCGTGTTGGCTGAGGCCAAGCAGGCGTTGACCGTTCCCGAGAGTGCCATCACCTTCGAGGGCACAAGCACCTTTGTCAATGTGGTCAAGGAGAAGGACGGGCAGAAGACCTATGAGAAGCGCCGCGTGACCACTGGCTTGAGCGACGGCATTAACATTCAGGTGACGAGTGGCCTGAAGAAGGGCGAACGCGTAAGGGGGCCGAAGAAGGTGAACGACGACAACAGTGATGAGTAATTCCAGAGTAGATATGGTCAAAGCTTTGTTTTTCGATATTGATGGCACACTTGTCAGCTTCAACACCCATCGCATACCCGACAGTACGGTGGAAGCCTTGCGCCAGGCCAAGGCCAATGGTGTGAAGGTATACATCTCCACAGGGCGCCCGAAGCCGTTCATCAACAACCTCGGTCAAATAGCCGACCTTATCGACGGCTACATCACAACCACCGGAGCACTTTGCGTCGTGGGTGATGAGGCGTTTGGCCGCTTTAGCATCGACCCCAACGACGCCAAGCGCGTGATGGATGCCTGCTATGAGTTGGGCAAGTCGTGTGTGGTGGTGGGCACGAAGCACATATCCCTCATCAACGACTCGGCTGAACTGACGCGCCTGTTTCGCGAGGGCCTGAACCTCGACTATGAGTTTGCGCCACTCGACGTTACGCTGAAGGAACCCCTGCTGCAACTGAGCCCGTTCTTCACCCATGAGGAGGAGGTGGCGGTGATGGGCCAACTGGTGTCGTGCGTCAGCTCACGCTGGCATCCCGCCTTCACCGACATCACCCACCGCGATGCCGACAAGGGCAAGGCTATGGTGGCCATGTGTCAGCACGAGGGCTTCGATGTGGCCGACACCATGGCCTTTGGCGATGGCGGAAACGACATTCCCATCATTCAGAAAGCGGGCATTGGAGTGGCCATGGGCAACGCCGTCGACATGGTGAAGGCCGTCGCCGACCACGTCACCTCGTCGGTCGACGATGAGGGCGTGAGCAACGCCCTGCGCTTCTTCCATGTCATCTGAGGCACCTCACGAGAGAAAAAACTATTTTTCTTCATTTCTTTACCAAAGAAAAGTGTTGAGTCTCAATTATTAGATGTACCTTTGCGTAGAAATTGGAGCCCGACAAATAATCTGCCCGTCAACCTACCATGCAGAGCGTCGTGGCCAACCTAATGGAAAGATCATTTGATAACCAAAAAGATAAGATTAAGGATTATGACACTTACAAAGTTAAAATTCTGGGCAGACATCCGCGACTACATTGGAATAGGTGTCGGCATGATATCCTATAGCATTGGATGGAATGTCTTCCTGTTGCCTAACAGCATTACCACAGGTGGTGTTCCGGGTATCTCTTCTGTCTTGTTCTGGGGTACAGGTTTCCCAGTGCAGTGGTCCTATTTTATTATCAACGCCGCCTTGTTGCTCGCGGCGCTTAAAATCCTTGGCTTTAAGTTCTGCGTCAAGACCATTTACGGTGTGTTTGTGCTGACGTTTATCACTTCGCTGTTCCAAAAGTATGCCACGGGTACGGCCATGCTTCACGACCAGCCTTTCATGGCCGCCATCATAGGAGCCATCTTTACGGGTTCGGGAATCGGTTTGGGATTCGCCTCAAATGGATCGACGGGCGGAACCGATATTGTGGCCGCCATTGTCAATAAGTACCGCGACATCTCGCTCGGTCGAGTGGTGATGCTCTGCGATATTATCATCATCACATCATCGTATCTGGTGTTCAGAGACTGGGAGAAGGTTATCTACGGTTATGTGGTGCTCTGGGTGGCGAGCTTCTGTATCGACCAGGTGGTGGGCTCCATGCGCCGCAGCGTGCAGTTCTTCATTATCTCCGATAAGTATCAGGAGATAGCCAGCCGCATTGCTGTCTATCCCCACCGTGGCGCCACGCTTATCCAGGCTCGTGGCTTCTACACCAACCACGAGGTGAAGATGCTGTTTATCATGGCCAAGCGCCGCGAGAGCAAAATCATCTTCAGCATCATCAACGAGATCGATCCGCACGCGTTTGTCACCCAGACCAATGTCATCGGTGTCTACGGTGAGGGCTTCGATAAGTTCAAGGTGAGCGGTAGCCACCCTAAGGCCCAGCGCCTCACGCCTACCGAGCAGGCGGCTCTCAACAAGTAGTCGCTGTCACCCTTTCATTACTTTTTGTAAAATGTCAGAGTGGCTCGGCATCTGTTGGGCCACTCCTTAGATACCAAGAAGGGCTTGGTGCAACCATCCTACGGGTTGCGCCAAGCCCTTCGCCTTTGGGGACAACCCCTGTTTGCCCCCTGTTTGTCATAGAGTGGGTTGGTGGCAGGGGCGTTGTGCAGGGGCATTGAGCTCATTTGCCATCATGTGAATAGGGCGTTATGGCAACAAAAAAGCGCGACTCGGGCGAGTCGCGCTTTTTATGCAATTATCCCAAATGGGTCATTATGCTGGGTTGGCTTCAACCTCTTGCTCTTTCAGAATCTCATTGGCTCTGTCAAGGGCGAAGTTGATGTGGCTGCAGATGTTCTTCTCGCCCACGGAGTTGTAGAAGCCTGCCTTCTCAAGGGCGGCGTGAACGCGTGGCACAACACCCGACAACACCACTTGGATGCCTTCCTTCTTGCTCATCTCGCAGAGGTTCGTGAGGTTGTGGATACCTGTCGAATCGACGAACGGTACCTTTCGCATGCGGATGATGCGCACCTTCGGACGGTCGCCAAACGTGGCCATGATTTCCTCAAAGCGGTTTCCTGCGCCGAAGAAGTAGGGACCGTTAATCTCGTACACCTCAACGCCTTGCGGAATGGTGAGGTGCTCAATGTTGCCCGTGGTGATGTCGCTCTCCTCGCTGATCTCGTCCATGATAACCTTCACCTCGGTGGTCTCCGACATACGTTTCATAAACAGCAAACATGCGATGATGAGGCCCACCTCGATGGCGATGGTGAGATCGAAGATGATGGTGAGGAAGAATGTGATGAGCAGCACCGACACGTCGCTCTTGGGGTTCTTCATCAGTGCGAGGAACGAGCGCCATCCACACATGCCATACGATACGATGACGAGCACGCCGGCGAGGCATGCCATGGGGATATACTTGGCCAAGGGCATGAAGAAAAGGAAGATGAGTGTGAGTGTTGCGGCGTGGATGATGCCTGCCACAGGTGTGCGGCCACCATTGTTGATGTTGGTCATGGTGCGGGCGATGGCGCCTGTGGCGGGTATGCCGCCGAAGATGGGCGAGGCGAGGTTGGCCACTCCCTGGGCGATCAGCTCGGAGTTGGAGTCGTGATGGTCGCCTATCACACCATCGGCAACGGTGGCCGAGAGCAGCGACTCAATGGCGCCGAGCACAGCGATGGTGAGCGCGGGCGACACCAGGCTCTTGATGGTGTCCCATGTGAGGTTGGGCATGTGAGCGTCGGGAATGGCGTTGCTCACTGAAAAGCGGTCGCCAATGGTCTCAATGGTGGTAACCCCGGCAAACTGCTTGAGCATTAGCGCGGCCACGGTCATCACCACGATGGCTACGAGTGAGCCTGGTATCTTCTTGCTAAACCGTGGGGTGATGGCTATGATAACAACGCTCAGTACGCCAACGGCGGCGCACCAGAAATCGAGGGTGTCGAAGTTGTAGAGGTAGCAATACCATTTCTCGAGGAAATCGCTGGGCACCTTGTCGATCGAGAGGCCGAAGAGGTCTTTGATCTGTGTGGTGAAAATGGTGACGGCGATACCGCTCGTGAAGCCCACCACGATGGGGTAGGGGATAAACTTGATGATGGTGCCAAGGTGGAGCACACCAAAGAGTATCAGGAAGGCGCCTGCCATGAGCGTGGCGATGGTGAGGCCCTCAAAGCCATATTGCTGAATGATGCCGTAGATAATTACGATGAAGGCGCCTGTAGGACCGCCAATCTGAACCTTGCTGCCACCCAGCAGCGAAATGATGAATCCTGCTACGATGGCGGTGATGATGCCTTTCTCTGGGGTCACACCCGATGCGATACCAAAGGCGATGGCGAGCGGCAAGGCTACAATGCCAACGATGATGCCCGACATGAGGTCGGCCATGAATGTCTTCTTGTTGTAATGCTTCAGTGTGGCAAAGAGCCTGGGTTGGAAATCTAACTTACTGTTCATCTTGTTTTGTTATACCGAATAAATGTGCTTTTTAACGTTGATGCCTATGTTTTTGTTTATTTATGTTAAAACGCCACTCTTTCGCTTTTATTGTGTGTCTCACATAATTATAATAAGAAAAGCCCTTTTTACACGGTTTTTCCATCTTGTGTTCTCATGTTAGGGGCGGATATCCGTGTTACTCTACTTTTATCAACGATTCCCATGGTTTCTTTCTTGTGGTAATGGTTCATAGCGCTTCTTTTGGTGTTTGGAGCATAAAGAGGTCCTCTTTCATCCGGTTGTTTCTGACTTACGGTTGCCAGTGGATGTTGGGATGGAAGTCCACGCATCATGCTTTGTTATGCTTTTTGGTTAAAAAGTTGTGTCGTGTTTTTGTTCAAACCAGCGAGCGAAAATCCCTTTTTTGCGCGTTCGCGGCTGGCCAAACGGAGCTGCGCGTTGCGATAGGCCATGTATCGCGTTGCGAAAGATGCCCATCCTCGCCTCGATCGGGCGTCTTTCGTCGTGCGGTTAGGCATGTTCCGGGGTGCGAAACATGCCTAACCGCAACGTGTAACGTGGAATGTAGGGGATTGAAGGTGCGCTTGCTGATGTAAGGCGTTGAATAGTAGGTGGTTATGTAAATGCGCTGAGATTCGCGTGTTTGCGCAAAACATCCTTGCTGTTGAAAACAAACGTGTAGTTTTGGGGGAGGTGTGTCGCAATCTTTCGGTGGCGTTCGCAGAGGTGCGTCCTCCTTTCATCCTCTTTTCGTCCCGTTTTCTTCCCCCTTCCGTCCCCCTTCCGTCCTCTTTTCATCCTCCTTTCATCTTTTTCTCTCCTTTTCTCTCTTTCTTTTTTCCTTTTGCACG
>NZ_JAXVAE010000047.1:0-11707 GCF_037460745.1 Hallella sp.
TCAAAATATTTGGATTTTAACATAGAAAGCGAATTGATGTAATCGTTTTACGATTACCAATTTGAACGAATTTGGCTAACGCAATTAGAAAAAATTCGAAAATTCGAGTAATTCGTTGTTGCGCCGTCTGAGGCCAGAACTGAAGCGAAAATCAAATCACTCCAAATGTCGGAAGATCAATTTGTAGTTGGCAACGCACCGTGCTGAATAATTTTGAAAAACTTCTTCGTTATTTGAAAATTAAACGGCTGTGGCTCCAAATAACGCATTTATGAGCCACTTTGGGCTGCTTTTGCAACGCGTTGAATATCAGATGGTTGCGTTGTGGATGCTCGGAGGTTTTGAAAATCGTAAGGAATTATTTTGCGAAAGATGCCTAATCGAGTTGCGAAAGACGCCAAACCGCACGGCCAAACATGCCAAACGGTGCCTCGATAGCTGGTCTTTCGAGGCTCGATGGGCCATCTTTGGCAACGCCCCGTGTGAGACGAGCCGGTGGCGTTCGGCGTTTCTCGCAAAAAATGTTGGTGTTTTTGCTTTCTTTTTCTCTGGAAGGTGATGCTAAGAGTGGTGCAAAAACACTAAATATCTTGACATAATTTAATGGGAATTTTTGCAATTTTCTAAAAAACAGGTCACCATATTGGGTGCTCATTCGAATATATTTCGTACCTTTGCACCCATGATGGATTTGCAACTACTAACCCCTGAGCAGGTGTCGCAGCTTGGCGCCCTCGTCTCATCATCCTCGAAAATCGTTATCCTCGGACATTCGCGTCCCGACGGTGACGCCATTGGATCCACTTTGGCTTGGTCTGAATATCTCAGTGTGCACTATGGCAAGCGCTCGCAAATCATTGTGCCCAACGCTTACCCCGACTTCCTTCATTGGTTGCCTGGCACACAGTGTGTCATGCGCTACGACAAGCGGCCCGATGAGGTGGAGCGCCTCATGAAGGAGGCCGACTTGGTGTTTTGCCTCGACTTCAACGCGGTGGAGCGCCTTGAGGGCATGGCCCATACGCTCGAAACGGCGAAGGCCAAGAGGGTGCTCATCGACCATCATCTCAATCCTACGGTCGAAGCCGACATGAAGGTGTCGTTTCCCGATCTCAGCTCCACATCGGAGATTGTGTTCCGGCTGGTGTGGCAGATGGGCGATTTTGAACGCATGACCAAGAAGTTTGCCGTGCCTCTCTATTGTGGCATGATGACCGACACGGGCGGTTTCACCTACAACAGTTCGTCGCCCGAGATTTTCTACGCCGTCTGCCAGTTGCTCACCAAGCGCTTCGACAAAGACAAGATTTATCGCAACGTATATAATAATTACAGTTCGTGGGCCATCCGCCTCCGCGGTCACCTCATGAGCCAGAAGTTGAACGTGTTCGACGACCTCCACGCCAGCTACTACACGCTGACCCGCCAGGAGATGCGCGACTATCATTACGTGCGTGGCGATGGCGAGGGACTGGTCAATGAGCCGCTCCGCATCAAGGGCATGAAGATGAGCATCTCGCTGCGCGAGGACGACCGCATTGACAATAAGGTGTGGGTGAGCCTGCGCTCGGTCGACGATTTCTCGGTGGAAGAGGTGGCAAAGCGCTTCTTCAATGGCGGTGGGCACCTCAACGCCAGCGGCGGACAGCTCGACTGCTCGCTCGATGAGGCCGTGAAGATTACGCGAGAGGCCATTAAGTATTACGCCGAAGAACTGAAGAAGTAAGCCCCCGCACGCCATTCGTGCCTCGCGCAAGGCGCCGGACCGATAGCTGTTTGCCAATATTCATTAAATAATTGGCACAATGGGCCTGTACCACGTGGAATTTTCGTATATTTGCAGTCAAAAACAAGGATATGAAAAAACTGACTTATTTGCTTCTGGCTCTTTTCGCCATGACAGCGTTCGTGGCTTGTAACGACGACGAGTCGTATGCCGACCAGAAGAAAGCGGAGCGTTCTGCCATCAACAAATACATAGCCGACTCGGCTGTCAACGTCATCTCGGAGACGCAGTTTGCGCTTCAGGGCAACACCACCGATGTGTCGAAGAACGAGTTTGTGCTGTTCCAATCATCGGGTATCTACATGCAGATTGTGCGCAAGGGATGTGGCGAGCCTATCCCCAACGGTAAGACCGTTACGGTGCTCTGCCGCTTCACCGAGTATAATCTGAAGACCGACACCATACAGCTCTCCAACATCAGAGACTCGCGCTGGGACGCCGTGGTCGACAAGATGACCGTAACGCGCAACTCGGCCGACTACACGGGCTACTTCGTGAGGGGCGAGAGCCTCCTGCAGGCTGTGTATGGCAACTCGTCCACGGCGGTGCCACAGGGATGGCTTATGCCGCTGGGCTTCATCAACGTGGGACGGCCCGCCAAGGAGGGTGACGAGGTGGCCAAGGTGCGTATCATCGTGCCGCACGACAAGGGACACGCTTACGCTACGCAGTATGTGTATCCCTGCCTCTACGACATCACCTACGAGCTCGGACGCTAAGCGCACGGCCTTGCTGACCGCGTGGCGGAGCAAGGGCAACGACATTACCAAAACACTATCATGATGAGTGGAGCTCCAACCCTATTGGGAACGAGTTTTACCCACCGAAATATAATAACTTATGACCCTTATCAAATCTATTTCGGGCATCCGTGGTACCATCGGAGGCCGTGCGGGCGACACTTTGAACCCGCTTGACATTGTGAAGTTTACATCGGCTTACGCCACCTTCATCCGCCGTAGCGGCAAGTCGACAAGCAACAAGATCGTGGTTGGACGCGACGCACGTATCTCGGGTGAGATGGTGAAGAACGTGGTCTGTGGTACGCTCATGGGTATTGGCTACGATGTGGTGAACATCGGCCTGGCCACTACGCCGACCACAGAGCTCGCCGTGAAGTGGAGTGGTGCAGCAGGTGGTATCATCATCACCGCCAGCCACAACCCCCGCCACTGGAATGCGCTCAAGTTGCTCAACGAGCAGGGTGAGTTCCTGACGAAGGACGACGGCAACGAGGTGCTCGACATCGCTGCAAGAGAGGATTTTGAGTATGCTGACGTTGACGGCCTCGGCCATTACACGGAGGACAACTCGTTCAACCAGCGCCACATCGACTCGGTGCTCGCCCTGGAGCTTGTGGATGTGGAGGCCATCAAGAAGGCTCACTTCAAGGTGATCGTCGACACGATCAACTCGGTGGGTGGCGAGATTCTGCCCGACCTGTTCAAGGCGCTCGGCGTGGAGGCTACCTTCCTCAATGGTGAGGCCAATGGCGACTTCGCACACAATCCGGAGCCCATCGCCAAGAACCTCGGCGGCATCATGGACGCTTGCGCCAAGGGCGGTTACGACCTCGGCGTGGTGGTCGACCCCGATGTGGACCGCTTGGCATTCATCCAAGAGGACGGACAGATGTATGGAGAGGAGTATACGCTGGTAACGGTGGCCGATTACATTCTCGACCACGTGAAGGGTGCCACGGTGTCGAACCTGAGTTCCACACGTGCCCTGCGCGACGTTACCGAGAAGCATGGCGGCAAGTACTACGCTTCGGCTGTGGGTGAGGTGAACGTTACCACGAAGATGAAGGAGGTAGGTGCCGTCATCGGTGGTGAGGGCAACGGTGGTGTTATCTACCCGGAGAGCCACTATGGTCGCGACGCCTTGGTGGGTATCGGCCTGTTCCTGAGCTCTATGGCTCAGAAGGGTCTTACCGCAAGCCAGTTGCGCCAGACCTTCCCCAACTATTTCATCGCCAAGAACCGCATCGACCTCAGTCCTGAGACCGACGTGGACGCTATCCTCGTGAAGGTGAAGGAGATGTACGGCCAGCAGGCCGATGTGCAGGTTACCGACATCGATGGTGTGAAGCTCGACTTCCCCAACAAGTGGGTGCACCTCCGCAAGAGCAACACAGAGCCCATCATCCGTGTGTACAGCGAGGCTTCGACCATGGAAGAGGCCGATGAGCTGGGCAAGAAATTGATGGACGTGGTTTACAGCATGTAATCCATACAACAATCATAGCGTAGGAGGAAAGCCATTGCGGCTTTCCTCCTATTTTTGTTTCATGAGCCAGGCCTGTTTCTCATGGTGTGTCATGGTGGGCATCGTTCAATTGTTTACACATGTTGGATGATGGCACACTCTAACATATAGAGAGGGTGTGCCAAAGTTCAACTAAGCGGACTGAAAGCCTTAGTGCAAGCCTAAACTATGTGGGCTGAAAAGCCTTTGCTAATAGCCAATGAATGTGTGTGTGTGAAAGCCTTAGCTCTGTGCTATTCTATCTGGGCGAAAGCCTTAGTCCAAGTCTAATTTATGCGGGCTGAAAGCCCAATGGCTTCCTTAGGGTAACACCCTGGGTAAAACGGGCAAATACATACCAGGCGCCCTGCAAGGGCAAAAGTAACTCTAATTAATTGTGTTTCAGTACTTTTTCCTTCCATGGTGCTTGTTTGTTGTTCGCTAACCTCCGCAGGTCGTTCTTGCTTAGGCAAGCGGCAGGGGCGCTCGGCCCTGAGCTGAGAATTTCTGATCACTCCGGGATGTGCTGTTTGGACTTTTTGACACACTCGGCCTAATGACGAATTTGGGATAACAGGTCGAACCAAATGAAACGCCCGGTGAGCGGAGGGCTCATCGGGCGTTTGGCTTATAGCATTCAACTATCTGCTGGATAGCCTATGTGTTATCTGATCTTGTAACCCCACATGCCATAGAAGAAGATGAAGAGGAAGCAGGGAACGCAAACCCAATAGCTGGCCTGGTAACCAAAAGCGTCGACAGCCAGACCTTGCAACCAAGGCATTACGGCGCCACCGGCGATGGCCATGGTGAGCAATGATGAACCGCTCTTGGTGAACTTACCAAGGTCGGCCATGGCAAGAGGCCACAGTGCCGGCCACATGAGTGAGCAACCGAGAGCCATGAAGAAGATGCAGTAGGTTGAAATCTCAGGGTCGGGGATGACGGCCACAAGCACTGAACCAACCACAGCGATGATGGCGCAGAGGCGCATGGCGGTGTCTTGCTTCAGATACTTAGGAATGGCAATGATACCTACGAGGTAACCCACCACCATGCCGATCGAGGGAATGAAGCCCCAGTTGTCGCCCGGCAGGTTGAGCGCCTTGGCGTAGTCGTTGGCTGTTGCCAGCGAGATGGTCTCAACACCTACATAGAGGAAGAGGGCCAAGCAGCCCAGCAAAAGGTGGGGGAACTGCATGATACTGGTCTTGCCTTCTGCGTAAGGGCAGGCAGGCTCGGCGCTATCGGCGCTGTCGTCCTCACCGGCGGCCTTCACCTCGGGCAGCGGAGCTACCAGGGCAACGATGGCCAAGGCTACGAAGATGCCGATGATGATGCCGAAGGGCATGTAAAGGTCTTCCATGTGGATGTCGCCAATGCCCTTGCCGATAACCAACGTGATGAAGAGCGTTGTGGCAGGCCAAGCGAGCTTGTTGCAGATGCCCATCATGGAGATGCGCTTGGCGGCGCTCTCCAACGGACCGCAAATGGTGACGTAAGGATTCACAGATGCTTGCAGCACGCAGTTGGCGGCACCGCTCACGGCGCTGGCAATGAGGAACCACTCCAACGACTGCTCTTTGGCGGCCAGGATGAAAAGGGCAAAAGCTACGGCGAAGATGCCGAACGATAAAGCCATGGTGCGCTTGTAGCCAATGGCCTCAATGCACTTGGTGGCAGGAATGCCGAAGAGAAGGAAGGGCACGAAGGTGGCAGCGAGAAGCAGGCTCGACGCACCGGCCGACATGTCCATGGCACCCTTCAGGACGGGCATGAGGAATGAGTTGATGCCCAAAGCGAAGCCAATGGAGAAGAAGAACAATCCCACAAAAGCTAAGGGGACATAGAATGTTTTGTTGTTTGACATAAAATAATTTGTTATTAGGTATTATTAGGTACGATGTGATTGTTTGTGGGGTGTTGACGTCAGCTGCGCTGTTCGCTTGCTGCGTTATGGTGGGTTAAGTGTGGTATGGTTGTTGGTTAGCTATAGGGTTAATCACGGCAGACGTCCTGAAAGGAGCAGGGTGAAGCATCGTTTGTACTCCTCAACCATCTGGTCGTGGCCCGCTTGTTGGTAGTGGAGCTTGAAGATTTCGGTCTCGGAGAATGCGGGATAAATCTCTTCGCAATGGTTGACCATCATCATCTTGATGGCTTGTGGGTCAATGTTGCCCGAGCCAGCCGGTGACAACCGCTGGAGGGCAAACTGGCGGAAGAACAAGCTGATGTCGTCTTGCATGGTGTGAATCATGGTGTAAAATTACAAAAAAGATTACGAAAGAGGGCCCTTTTGGACGTTAAAAATCATGGAAACCCTAAGGAATGCTAATAATAGGGGCTTCCTACCCGAAAATGAGGGCTTCCTACCCCTGTTATCTTTCAAAAAACGATGTGTTTTGAACACGTTAAATTCCTATCACCCTTAGGGTTCTGACGGGGTTGGCTCATCGTTGGATGGGTGGGTTGTGGCGCTCGTTTGGGCGCTCATGTTTTGGATGTTGCGCATGAGGCCAGCATATTTTGCGCGCTTTACGGCCGATCCTTTGAAGAGCCGGTGATAGTCGTCCTCGCTCAGTTGCTCCCATTGTTGGCGCGTCATGGAGAGCAATTCTTCGCTCGGTTGGAACTCGGCGATGTTGGTGGGGTGGGCGAAACGGTTCCAGGGGCATGCCAGTTGGCAACGGTCGCATCCGTAGATGAACGCACCCATCTTCGCCTTGGCGTCGTCGCTCAGCTCGCCACGGTTTTCGATGGTTTGGTAGGAAAGGCAGAGATGGGCGTCGAACGCATGGGTGTAGCTCAGCGCATGGGTAGGACATTGGTCGACGCAGCGGTGGCAATGGCCGCAATGGTTGGCCATGGGTTGGTCGTAATCGAGCTCTATGTCGAGAAACAACTCGCCAAGGAAAAACTCGCTTCCGGCCTTGGGGATGATGAGCAGATGGTTGCGTCCCACCCATCCTAAGCCCGCTTGCACGGCCCAATAGCGCTCCAGCACGGGACCGCTGTCGACAAACGCGCGATAGGATAGCTCGCGCCCCACTTGCTCCGACACAAAGGCGGCCAAGCGGTGGATGCGCTCCTTCATCACGTCGTGATAGTCTTTGCCCAACGCGTAGGCGGCAATCTGTGGCTCGCCAGCGGCCAACCGACGTTCGGGGGCGTAGTTCATGGCCAACGACACGATGCTCTTCAGCCCGTCCATCAGCTTACGGGGATCGAGGCGCTTGTCTAAATAGTTGGTCATATAGTGCATGTCGGCATACTTGCCCTCGTCGAGCCACCGACGGAGGTGGGCCTCTTCGTCCTCGCTGACGTGGGAGGCTTGGGCCACACCACATGCGGCGAAACCCAACTTCTGGGCTTCGGCCTTGATGAGCGCGGTGAGATCGTGACGGGAAAGCGGCATGCTGATTATTCGAAGGTCTTGAATTCGTAGCCTTGTTCCTGAAGCCATTCCAGGGCTTCAGGCAGGGCGGTTTTCAACTTATCGATGCTTTTGAGCGAGTCGTGGAAGGTGATGATGGAGCCATTGCGGGTGTAACGCTTCACGTTGCGCACCACATCATCGGCCGTCAGCCACTTGGAGTAGTCGCGTGTCACCAAGTCCCACATCACAATCTTGTAACGGCGTTGGAACCACCAATATACGGAATGGCGCATCCAGCCGTGGGGCGGGCGGAAGAGATGGGCCTTGATGAGGTCGTTGGCCTGCTGGATGTTCAGGGCATAGGTGAGGGTCCAGTGTTTGAACGACCCGATATGGTTGAACGTGTGGTTGCCCACCTGATGACCTTCGGCCACAATCTGATTGTAGAGATCGTGGTAGCGCAGCACGTTCTCGCCCACCATGAAGAAGGTGGCCTTGGCGTTGTAGCGGCGCAATGTTTCGAGGATGAAGGGCGTCGACTCGGGAATGGGGCCATCGTCGAACGTGAGATAGACCGAATGGTCGTTCTTGTCCATGCGCCACAGGGCGTTGGGATATAGCCATCTCAGCCACTTTGCGGGTTGTTCTATAAACATTTGAATTGTGTTTTAACTAAAAGCGCCTGGCGGATGAAGGGCTGTTGCATCGGCAAAGCTCTTCGCCGTCAGGCGCTCTCTTATGATTGGTTGTTTAAGTGAACAGGGGTTTACTGCATGGGTTGGCCACCCTTGCCGATGAACTGGTTCAACTTAGCCTGCACCTCAGCGCCTTCCTTTTTGGCGAGTTTGGCGTCGATGTGCTGCGTGAGCTCATGGATCTGGTTGAGGATGGTCAACTGAACCATGAAGTCGCGGTTGGCTGAAGTGAAGCGCTGCCCCTCGAGCGTCAGGTAATAGGTGGCGTACTGATAAGCGTCGGTCCATACCTTGTGGAGAATCTCCAAGGCCTTCTTGTTCTTGCCCAATGCGGCATAAGCCTGAGCCATGTCGAAGGCACCGCTCATGTAGTTCATTGGGATGTTATACTCGGGGATCTCCTTCTCTGCCTTCTGCAGCACCTTCAGAGCCTTGGCGTTCTTACCCTCGGCGGCCAATGCGATGGCCAAGCGGCCAAAGAGGCGACGGTGGGTATAGCACATGCGCATGAGGGTCTCGTCGATGTAAAGGCCGGGAGTGCTGAGACCGCCGTAGCGGTAACGGTTCATCAGGTTGTTATACATCTTCTCGGTGTCGATGGTCTTTGCGTTTGGCTGATTCGTAGAGAACGGTGTGATGCGGTTGGCAAGACCCTCAAGCACGAAGTTGTCGCCGAGGTTCATGTATGAGTTGCTTCCCACAGTTGTTGCGACATAAACAGGACGCTTCCAGTTGCAGTTGGCAATCATCTCGAGCATCATCATGTCGTTCTTGTAGAGGGCCTTCTTGCCCGCAAGCGAGATGACCATGCGGTCGGGGATGGAGTCGCAAGCCATGAGCATGCCGCTCTTCTTGACAGCCTCCTTGTCGACAGTGATATAGAGGGTGTCGGTCGGGATGACGTGCATGTCGTCGTTCTTAGAGCGAATCCAATACTTCATGATGTTCTTAACCTCGAACGGGTTGTCGCCAAACTGTGCCTTGGCAGCCTCGGGATCTTGCTTGTAGAAATCGAGCACCTGCTGCTTCAGGTTAGGAGCGACCTCCACAATCTCGTTGGTGCCTGAGCAGTAGTCGAGTCGTGGCCAACTGATGGGCACTGAGGGTGAGTTGTAAGCCGGGCGCTTCATCTGGTCGATATACCAATCGGTAGACAGGTAAGAGAGGTTGCAGACGCGAGCGTCGGTGCGCACTCCCTCGGTCTCCTGGTTGTACCAGAGCGGGAAGGTGTCGTTGTCGCCATTTGTGAAGATGATGGGGTTGCCCTCGTCTTGCAGGGTCATGAGGTAGTTGCTACCAAAGTCGCGGCAGGTGTAACGGCCCGAACGGTCGTGGTCGTCCCATGTCTGACTGGCCATTTGGATAGGAACCAAGAGGCATGCCAATCCCACAACGGCTGCGATGACCACACTGTCCTTCTTCAGGAAGCGCTTCAGCAGGTCGATGATGGCGGCCACACCCATGCCACACCAGATGGCAAAGGCATAGAAGGAACCTGCGTAGGCATAGTCGCGCTCACGAGGCTGCACAGGTGTCTGGTTCAGATAGATCACGATGGCGAGACCTGTCATGAAGAAGAGGAAGAACACCACCCAGAACTGGCGGATGCCGCGGATGCCGCGGAAGGCCTGCCAGAAAAGTCCGATGAGACCCAAGAGCAGCGGCAAGCAGTAGAACACGTTGTGGCCCTTGTCGTTCTTCAACTCGTCGGGCAGGTTGTTCTGGTCGCCGAGACGAGCGTTGTCGAGGAACGAGATACCGGTAATCCAGTTTCCATGCTCCAACTCGCCGTGGCCCTGGATGCCGTTCTGACGACCGGCGAAGTTCCACATGAAATAACGCCAATACATAAAGTTGCACTGGTAAGACAGGAAGAACTTGATGTTCTCGAGCTGTGAAGGCATCTTCACCATGATGTTCTCACCGCAGCGGTCGTAGGGTACCTCGCTGCCGCTGACACCACCCATCCACGACTCGTAGTCCTGGGCGTGGTTAGCGTCGTACATGCGCGGGAAGAACATGTTCTGTGCATATTCGTACTTGTCCTTGTGGGTAACCACGAAGTAGGAGTCCTTCTCGTTCTTTGAAGCCTTCTCCTTACGGCTGTAGACGGGTGCGCCACCTTGCATGACGGGACGGCAGTAGTTGCCTTCGGTCTTCAACTTCACCTGTGAGGTGTAGGCCTGGCCGTAGAACAATGGGCGGTCGCCATACTGGTCGCGGCTAAGGTAAGAACCCAACGTGAAGATATCCTCAGGTGAGTTCTGGTCCATCGGCGGGTTGGCCACCGAGCGGATGACGATCAGGGCATAGCTTGAATAGCCAATCATCAGCATGAGCATGCAGAGAAGGGCGGTATTCTTGAATCGTGATGTGACGAGATAAACGGGCTTCTTGTCGACAAGCTTCTTGTGGTTGAGCACGAAGGCCAACACGGCCAGTACCACAACACCAATGGCTACAGCGCTCCAGCCGAAACCATAGAACGGAATGCCGATGAGGGCGAACGCCACGAGGAACGAAATGTTCTCACGCTTCTTGTTCTGACCCATATAGCTCTCGTAAATGGCCCACAATGTAGCGGCCACCAAGAGGATGATGTAGATGATGAGACCCGTGTTGAAAGGCATGCCGAGCACGTTGACAAACAGCAACTCGAACCATCCGCCCACGGTGATGATGCCGGGAACCACGCCATAGAGCACGGCGGCCACAATGGCGAACGACACGAGCAGGGCAATGAGTGAGCCCTTCGACTCGACGTTGGGGAAGCGGCGATAGCAATAAACCAGCACAATGGCGGGCAAGCACAACAGGTTGAGCAAGTGAACGCCGATAGACAGGCCAGTCATGTAGAAGATCAGCACCAGCCAACGGTCAGCGTGGGGCTCGTCGGCGTGGTCTTCCCACTTGAGGATGAGCCAGAACACAACAGCTGTGAAAGCCGATGAGTAAGCGTACACCTCACCTTCGACAGCCGAGAACCAGAAGGTATCGGAGAAGGTATAGATCAGGGCGCCCACCAGTCCGCTGGCCTCAATGGCAATGAGCTTGCCTGTGGTAAGGCTGCTCCAATCCTTCACGATGAGCTTGCGCGTCAGGTGCGTGATGGTCCAGAACAAGAACAGGATGGTGGCGGCAGAGAGCAGCGCACTCATGGTGTTGACCATGCGGGCCACCTCACTGGGATTGCTGACAAACTGGCTGAACAGGTTGGCGGTCAACATGAAGAACGGTGCCCCTGGGGGGTGACCAATCTCGAGCTTGTAGCCAGTAGTGATAAACTCAGGACAGTCCCAGAAGGAAGCTGTCGGCTCAATGGTGGAACAATAGACAAAGGCGGCGACGAAGAACGTCAACCAACCAAGGATATTGTCCACTAATCTGTACTGTTTCATTTATTGTGTGACTAATTTTGATTTTTCAATCCTAAAATGCAAAGTTAATAAAAAGAGGAGAGAGAGGATAAGAATAGCCCGTTTTTTTTGTTTTTTTATTAGTGCCACTCGGTAAAATGGGCAGAAATCACGGGATTGTAGCCGCTATGCGGTAACCATCCGAAATATGCCGACTTGTGCCTTCCGTTTAAGTTGTCGACCTTTG
>NZ_JAXVAE010000048.1:0-14389 GCF_037460745.1 Hallella sp.
GATTTCTCTTTGCCGTACGACACAGAGAAATCCTAATGACCGATTTGGGTTAAACTGGAACTCGCGTGTCAGGGCGATGTTCGGGAAGATCAGGTCGTACGAGTGGGCGTTGATGCGCTCCACCTTCTTGTTTGACGACTCAGCGGCCTCAACATCCACGTCAAACTTAAGCTTGTTGTGCTGCGACGGATAAGCCAGCGCCACGTAATCCTCAAGGTTGAAGTCCTCAGAGAGTGGATCGAAATCGTCGAAGCCCTGATCAGTGGTGCGGAAGTAGTAATACTTGGCCTGCTCCCATGGGGTGTAGTTGGCCTTGTAAGGAGTCGATGTGGTGTCAACGGTCCAAGGATCCACCTCCATACCAGCCTCAATCTGCTTGGCGCATCCCACAACCTTCAGTGCATAGAAGCGGTTGGGCCTCAGCATGCGCACGTCGAGAAGGTGCTGCGAGGTGGTCTCCGCGCCACGGTAGTAAGATATTGTCTCCACAAACTCGGGCTTTCTGTGCAGCGAGTCGGCAAAGGCTTTAGCTGAGTCGGTGTACGAATAGAGATACGCCACATACTTGCCGTCCTTCATATCCTTGTTGCGGAAGATGAACGTGCGCGAAGCCAGTGCGGCAATATCCTCGCTGACAATACCGTTCTTCTCAAGACGGGCGCGCTCGTTCTCATCAATCAGGCGATAGTGCTGGTTGAGATTGGCGTTGGTCTTGATGGTAGGACGTCTGCCCAGCTCGGGTGCGATGCGTGCGCTATAGGCCCATCCCTCACGACGGCGCTCGCTACCAATGCTCATCTCGCTCCACATGTCGAAGTTGTCGAGCGGATTGCCGTAGAACATATCGCACACCTCGCCACACTCGAACGAGAAGCTTCGGTTGACGTTCACCAGTCCACCCAAGAGCTTCAGCTTGATGCGGGCCTTACCCACCGCGTAGTTGGGGTTAGGAAGTGCGCATCGGAACATACCGCCGATACCGGCGTCGAGCAGGTTGAATGAGTTGTTGTAGAAGCCCAAACGGATGTGGAGCTTCAGCACAGCGTAAAGGTACGCGTACATCTGACCCTCAGCATACCAGCCGTTGTGGCCGGGCTTTGCTCCCTTACCGTGGTTGAGATTGGTACACCAGCCGCCACTAAGGTTGCGCAGCGACAGGTCGAAGCCTGCCTGCACACCCATGTCGGCGGAAATGAGTCCGAGGTCGAACTTGATGAATCCGAACACCTGCGCTCCCACCATCACGCCACCTTTCACGTTTCCGGTGATGCCTGTCACACCATTGCGGCGCGCCTTATCGGCCTCGCCTCTTGACGCCGACTTCACACCTTCCTTGCTTCCTCCGTTGAGGAACTCGCTGATCTCGGCGGGAATGGGTGGCAGCTGGCCGTTGCCCGGCAACTCATTGCCGAAGCATACGTAGACGTTGGCGCCCACCTTCACCTTCACGATCTTGGCGTCGAAGTCGATGAACGTTATCTTGCATCGTTTCTCGTAGTCGGGCTCGCCGATGTAAACATGCCACTTGGGCGTGCTGAGATTCTGGCTGTTGGCACGGAACGTTATCTTGAAGTCGAACGTTATCGTCGACTCCATGGCCTTCAACGATCCCTTCGGCTTTTCGGTATCGGTGTCCTTGGCTTCCAACGACTCGCTCTCCGTGGGCTTGTCGGTCTTGCCTGAAAGACCGTTGAGACCTGCCTTCATGTCCTTCTCATACTTCTCAAACTGATTGTTGAGTTCCTGCAAGTCTTTGGTCAGATCGTCGAGCTTCTTCGCAAGCTCCTTAAACTCAGACGATCCGGTCTCAAAGGTCACATTGAGCTGGAAGTACTTGTCCACATCGTCGCAGAAGTAGATGATGCTGGCCTTACTCTTCACCAGTCCACCAGCGCCCGATATGCTTCCGTTGAGCAAGAATGCCGACAGATATCCGTCTTTATCCTCGGTTGCTTTCTGATAGATCACCGTCATGTCGAAATCGCCACTCATGGTTGATTCGGAGATGGCCGACAGGCTCAGGCCCGCGATGATACCGATGGTGCCATAAGAGGGAACCGGCGCATCCTTCGTATTCGACAGGTCGACCTTCGAGCCCTTGCCTCCTCCACGCTTACAGTTGAAGAAGAGGCCGAACTTCACGCCAGTAATCTTCACAGGATCCATGCCCACACCCGTCTTCGAGTCGAGCTCGCCATAGAAGTAACCCCAAGTAAACTTATCGCCTTCCTTGGGATCCTCGGCGCCACTGTCGTGCTCAAAGCATCCTCCGTCGACCGTTACCTTGAAGAGGTCGCCGGGCATCGTCACGGTGAGGTTGCCGCCGAGACCGGTGTCCTCGCCGTTGGTTCGAATATCAAACCTACCATCGAGCTTCACCACACCGAAGTTGGCGCCGATGGATATCTCATCAAGCTCCCAACCATCGTACTTCAGGTCGAGGTCTTCGATGTTGACCTTGGCGTTGATGGCGAAGCCTGTGCCGGCATCGAACACGCCATCGACAATCGACAACGAACCCTTGAGGTAGAGGCCCACCGTATGGGCCGCCATATCGCTGCGGAACTGATAGTCGTCGAACTTAAACTTGAACGGGCCCAGTTTCTTCTCGATAGACGCCAGCGACCACTGTCCGGCGCTGAAGTAGCAATCCTGGCCCACTTGCATCTCCTTCCACTTGTTGAACTCGATCTTCGAATCCGTGGGCACAAAGGCCGCCTTACGATCTTCCTCCACCTCCGCTATCGACGACTGCCATGCCTCGCGGCCCTCGGGCTTATAGGCGAAGTTGGCAATGCGCATGCCTACGAAGTGGATGTCGGGCAGCTTGGGAGAGATCTTCTCCTTGCCGTTGATGCTGAGCACACCACCGAAGCAGAGCTCCACATGAGTCTCGGTCTTTCCATCGTCTTGATCCTCGGCCTCGAGCAGGAAGTAGGTCTGCGACTTGGTTATCTTGGCCTTGGCGAGGAAGAAGTCGAGGGCCAACTCGTCGGTTCTCGGCTCCACCTTGAACACATAGGTGTAGCCGTTCTTATTCTTGCTGCCCTTGAGCGTCCTCTGGTTGTAGATGTCGCACCGGTAGTCGATGTTCTTCTCGTCCTTGTCCTTGCTTCCGAGCAATGGCACACCAATGCCACCACTGAAGTTGCAGCCATCGAACGAGTTCTGCACAATATTGAGCTCCATCTTCTTGATGGAGAATCCCCAACCGCCGACCTTACCTGTCACGGCGTCGAAGATGTTGTTCAGGTTGGCCTGCAGCGAAGCACCGCTCTTGTCGAAGAACATGTTGTCCACGCTTGCCTCCAAGCGCTTCTCCTTATCGGCGCTTCCAAACGCGAGGGCCTTCGGGAAGCGGATGCCTACCTTCTTGATATAAAGTCCTTGCCACGTCTCGATCTTGTTGGCGGTGAGCACCTTCGACCTATCGTAGGTCTTGGGGAACGATCCCATTCCGCTTGCGTTCGTCGAGGACGAGTGGTCGTAGATCATTTCGCCGGGCATGAAGGTCCAACCGGGCAGGTCGTCGGCCTCAAACGAGTCCATCTTGACGCTGGTCTTCCAGTCGCTCCAATCGCGCACACCAAACTTGATGTACACCTTCGGAAGTTCGGAGGTGACATCGCCTGCGTCGGTAACCTTCTTGAGCTTGGGGATGGCCATCTCTATGTCGACCATGAAGGCCGAGAGCGTGTCGGCGCCCCAACTGATGTAGCAACCGTCCTCGGGCGCCTGGCCGTTGTTGGTAACGGTGATGTCGCTCGGCGACTTAAACGTGAACTCAAACTGCGAGTCTTGCTCGGTCAGCGTAAAGTCGGAGAGCAGGCAGATGGCTCCGCTCTCTGGCAACAGGCGGTCGGGACTGATGCAAAGATGCGGCGCACCCAGCACAAGCACCTCGTTCTTGACATGGCTGCTCTTGGGCATCATGAACGTGCCCATGAGGTCCATCGACGCCCATGTGGGGGTGAACGTTACGTTGACGATCTGCAAATCGACAGGCACCTTACCCATGTCGTCGGGCAACTTGATGGGGAGGCACACGTTATCGAGCTTGCCCTCCTTCACAAAGTCCTTGGCATCGTGGTACCACTTGTAATAGTTGCCTATGCCCATCTTCTTGGCAAACTCGCGTCCGCGCTTCGAGGCCTCCTTCTGCAACTTGTCGGCAAAGGGCAGGCGGGTGTCGCTCACGAGGTTGTCGAGGCCCCACTCAGAGAACAGCTGGTCGACCTGCTCTCCGTTGTGCCCGTAATAGTTGTCGTCCTTGCGGCCACGCACCATACCCGAGTAAACGATGTCGTCGGTATTGATACACAGCGAGTCGAACTCCACGGCCACCATGACCTTCAAGCCCAAGGGTCGCCACTCCACGCGGCCCCGTCCCTTGAAGCCCTGCTTGCTCTTCGCGAGCTCATCGAGGGTGAGCTGGTACTGGCCAATGCCCACCACCTTGCCCTTGAGGTCGGAAGCCGACTTGTTGGTTGGGGTGGTGTTTTCGATGGTGACCTGCGAAGAGCATTGGAAGAACTTCTTGCTGATGCGGTCACTCAGGGCAAAGTCGCGCACATTGAGCGAGTCGTCAATGAATGCCACCGACTGCACGTTGAGCGCCTTGGGCTTGACACGCAGCAACAGGTAGTCGCCGATGCTCACATCGCCATTGATCTGCTCCCACGAGATGCTGTCTTGCAGCTCCTCGGTGGTGTGGCGATATACGGGTTCCTGCTTGAAGTTTTCCTCATAACTCAACGACGGGTCGCCACGAAACAGTTCCACGTCGTAGCTGAAGCGCACGCTGTCTTGCCGCGCACCGCTTCCGCCCACAAACCACACGCGCTTCCACTCCACGAAGATGTCGTCGCTGACAAACACCTTGCGGGCACCGGCGTCTTCGCTGAAAGCCGGCGAGAGAATCTCCGGGTTGCGGAAGTTGTAAAGCGAGTCGGTGAGCGCACCTTCCTTTTCCTTGAATCCGAACTTCAACACCAAGCTGTCCTCAGGCTCGTCGCCGGTTTCGGGCTTCTGCTCTTCGGTAGGTGTGGGTGGCGCGGGAACATCGTCGGCCTGCAACCTGAACACCATGAGGTCGCTCTTGCCCTCATTGGCCACGAGCGTGAAGTTCATGTTGTTGGAGGTAACCTGCGTGCGCTGCTTGGCCGTTACGCGAGCCGCATAGGTGCAACTCTTGTCCATCATGCGTATCACGTTCTGCGGAATGACTGCCGTTGCCGACGTCAGGTTGTCTTTCTTATAGAGCACATGGGTCTCGTGGGCCCAGGCGTCCTCGGGATCCTGGTCGGGTCCCACCTCCACCACCTTGAAGTCGTAGTTGAAGTGTACGGGCCGCGCGCCTCCCAGCATCGACTCGGTCCATGCGAACATGGGGTTGATGGGGTTGAGTTCGGCCACCCCCTGCAACGACTCGAGCGTAGTGCCCATGGGACGCATGGGCGTCACAAACTTAGGCGCGTCGACCTTATAGCGCACCGAGAACTGGCATGAGTTCTTGCCATTGGTGGCCACGGCGCTCTCGCCATTGAGCTGAATGTCGGTTGTTCCGTCGACGTTCCACTTATACACGTTGAGCTGCAAGCGGTAGTCGCCCTCCTCGAGCAGACCAAACTGCCCACTCTCGAAGCCACTCGAATAGTCGAGCCTCGTAACGATGTCGGATGCGTTGAGATGGTTGAACATCTGTCGCATCTCGGTGAGGTTGAGCTGTCGCGTCTCGTTGGAAGCGAGGGCCACGGTAGGCATCTTGGGCATGCGGTTGCCAGGCACAATCACCAGCGGGTCGGTGGTGTTGGGCATCTTGGCGAGCGTCATACCGAAATAGATGAAGGCCTGCTTCGACGTGGTGTTGGTAACCGTCACATTGAAGTAGGCTCCCGGGTTGCTTACATACGCGCCCAACTGGGGAGGAAGCACGGGCTGCACCGGATTGATGTTGACGATGATATCGTCGGTCGCCAGCGCCATGAGTGTGTTCATGAGCAGCAGTAGCGAGGTGAGGCAGTATCGCAGTGTCTTCATATCGTGTAGTGTTTTGTTAGCTTATGGTATCATTATTATATAAGGTGCGCTCAGTTCTTCGCCCGCTTCTCGGCCCGCTCGGCGTTCCTCTTGAGCTCGAGCAGCGTGAAGGTGTAGTTGTAGTTGAAGCTGAGGGTGATGTCGGTGGCGTTGAGGTCGTCGTGGGTCTTCGACGGATTGACATCGCCATACTTATACATGCCGGCGGTGAACGAGAACAGGTGCACCTTCTTCAGCGAGTAGCTGGCCGCCATGTCGAAGCCCACCGAGAGGCTCTTCGACAGCCTTTCCACCTCGTTGTAGCACATCGACACGGTGGCCGACAGGTTGAGGTTCTTCTCCTTGAGGAACGATCGGCTGGTGGTGATCGACGCCACATCGCTGGTGTAGCGCGTTCCCGACCCCCTGGTGTTCTGGTGACTGATGGAGGCTATGAAGTCGGTTTCCCAAGGTTTCACCCCGAGGTCGTAGGTGGCTCCGATGGCCAGCGACGTGTAGTCGCCCACGCCTGTTGCAAACCGGTTGAGGTCCTTGTTGCGCGACCAGCTCGTTGAGACCGAGGCGGTGTGGGCCAGGAGGTCGTTCTCGGTGGTGAACGTTGGCGTTACCGACACCGAGTGCATGATGCGCTTCACCTGTGTGCTGTCGTTCACGCGCTCCGTTCCGTCGGCCTGTGTGGTGAGATACCCGCTGTAGGCCGCCGAGAGGTTGAAGTGCTCGCCGAAGCGCGTGCTGGCGTTGGCCGAGTAGACATAACCGCGCGTGGTGTACAACTGGCGGTTGGTAAGGTTGTCTTCCTGTCCTGAGAACGTGGCCGAGAGCGCCACCTTCTTAAAGAGATAGGTGCCCATGGTCAGTCCGAGACTGTGGTAGTTGTTGGCGAGATAATTGGTGCCGAGCGTCAGGTAGTCGGGCTGCACCATGCGGTAGAACACCGACGTGTTGAACGTTGGCGAGTTGAAGTTGACGCTCACGTCGCCTGCGAAACGTGCGAGCGAGGTGTAGCGTGTGTCGAATATCTTGTCGAAACGCTTGGTTTCGGATGTGGTCACTTTATCGGCGCGCCTGTCGGTTGAGAAGGCCGACATGGCGACGTTGGCCGAGAACGAGAAGTAGCGCCTGAAGGCGTAGCTTCCTTTCAGGGCAAACGACAGGTTCTCCTGTGGCGTGATGCGGTCGCGCCACACTTCATCGACCGTGTTCAGACGGTCGTAGGCGCGCAGCAGGTAGAGGTCGATGGCTCCGCGCGCATTGTTGTACCCCACGTTGAAGCCCCATCCCACACGCTGGTACTGCGGGTTGCGCGGCGACGGGTCGTCGGGGTTGTCGTTGATGGCATTGCGGAAGGTTCCGTAGAACACGCTCGAATGGAACGTCTTTCCGCGGTATTCCAGTCCTACGCCGTTGAACGACATGTTCATGATGTAGGGACTGTAGTTGAGCGTTGTGCGCCCAATGTATCCGCGCCAGTTCTTATAGCGCGGGTTAATCTTGAAGTTGATGTGTGGATAGTTGAAGTCGAGGTTGTTGTTCGAATAATAGAACGAGAACGGCATGCTGAACCCATACAGGCTCACATTGAGGTTCAGGTAGAACATGTTGCTCATGGGCGAAGCGTAGCTCGAACCTGCCGACGAATGGAAATAGGTGTTACGCGTACCTACCGAGCCGGTGATGATCAGGGGATCGCGCTTGGCTATCTCCGAGATGGTCTGTGCTTGCACGCCGCCGTTATACATAAAGAGGGCTGCCACAGCCGTAAGTATGGTTTTGTGTAGGGGGCTATTCATCGCTTCGCTTCTTTGGGTGAGTAATATATGAATGGTTGTAATGGAAGAGGGGTTACACTTTCGTGTGGTGGCAAAGGGGTAAACGAGGTGGGGATGTTACGCCCCACCCTGTTTACCCATTGCTTATCATTTCATGATCTTCTTCGTAATGGTCTTTCCGTCGGTGGTCTTCACCTTCACGATGTAGACGCCCGAAGGCAGACTGCTGAGGTCGGTCTGGTTGCGCAGCACCACGGCTCCCGTGGTGTTGACCACGGCGGTCGAGGCTACGCTCATGCCCTGGATCGAGAGCTGTCCGTCGATCACGGCAATGCCCGAACGGTCGAGGAGGGTCTGGTCGATGGCGGTCGACTCGCCCAAGGTCATCTTCACGGGTCGCTTCATGGTGCCTGCCATGTCGGCGAACGGCATCTGCTCGTTCACCATGCGCATCTCGCCTGTCAGCTCGTCGTAGAGGCGGAACGAGATGGTCTCGCCCTTGTCGGCGTGTACGGTGATGAAGCACTTGCCGCCTACCATGCGTCCCTCGCCACGGCACTCGTCGCCCACGAAGGCTCCCACCGAGTAGTTGTCGGTGCCATAGCGGCTGCCGAGGTCGGCAATGATGGTCATGTTGTCGGCGAACGGTGCGCTGTTGTAGGTCCACACGCTGCTCTTAACGTATGCCGACTTGGCATACTCCCTATCGGTAGGCTGGTCGAACTCGCTGTCGCTCGCATAGCTAATAAGCTTCGATTCGCCTGAGGCGTTGTAGTACATATAGCCCTGACCGAAACGCAGATACTTGAGCGTGCCTTCCCATCCGTTGGCGGTGTAAGTGGCAAAGCCTTCGTCCTTCGAAACGATGCGGTCGCCCTCGGAGAATTTCTCCTTGTTAAAATACTGATCCATCGTAAGGTCAAACTGGCTGTTGTAAGAAAGCCAGTTCCACTGGGGCCGGTACTCTGCCTCGCCATTGATGTCGGCAGCATAGCTATCCGACGGCAGCACGAAGCTAACGTATCCGGGATTCTCACCGATCTTCACCTTGTAGCAGGTTCGTTCAACAAGGTTGGTCAACGTTCCAAAGTAGCCATACTTGGGGTCGTTGTACATGAGGTCGTTCTCGCTGCGGATTTCCTCAACGGCATCTTCGAAATAACCATGCATCGCATCCTCGCTCATGTTGCCCAGGAAGGTGTTCCAGCTCCATCCAGCCTTCTGCTCAAAGGGCTGGCCAACGGCAAACGTTTCGCGGCCCATCACGATCTTGCCATAAACCACCCGGATCGTTCCATGACCCATCGACTTCGGCAAGAGCGTCCAGGTCTGTCCATCTTCGCTTGCACGCCGGATGGTGGCAATGGTCCACGTGTCGGGGCATCCATCGGGGAACTGTGCATTCCAATCCACCTGGACCTGAACGTCCTTAGGCTCGTAAGGAGCGGTGGCGGGATCGGGAGTAATCTCCACAGTGGCCTGTCGGCCCAAGGTGGGCGGATCCACCACATTAATCGTGAAGCCCTTGAGGCCCTCCACCACACGCACCGTGAACGAGCCGGTAAGCTCATCATTTTGGGTGGTCAGACCGTTGGCAGACACCTCGGTGTGAGCCACATGGTATTTCACGGTAACTGTCGCCTCGCCGAGGGCTTTAGCATAGGCTTCCAGCAAATCACCATCATCCCACAATGCGTATTGCGCAAAGAACACATCTTCATTAGACGATTCCATTTCGACATCGTTATAATCATCATAAACAGGCCACTCGGGATCAAAGACGATGTTTGCGCGAACATCATTGATGACATTCCTCTGCTGCGCCTCTAAGATAAACGAGAGCACCGACTTCTTAAATGTCATGCTGTTTATCTTCTTATGGACAACTACATTAACGTTAAGCATTGCCTGCGGGTTTTGGTTCGACGAAACAATGACTCTCGCCCTACCCGGCTGGGTGCCCACGATGTCGCCATTGTCCTGGTAGCTGAGCACAGTAGTATTGTTGTTGTCGGCCTCAATGCGGTAACTGACGCTGGTGTCGGTGGCATCCTCGGGCATCACCTTGAAGCCTGCGGGCAGAATCTTCGTCAGGCTCTCGCCCACATAGATATGCACCTCCTTTAATTCGCCCACCTGCTCGATGTGCGTCACGGGTTTAACGACGGTAACCTTCAGGTCGACGCTGGCCTTTGATCCGCTGAGCGTCATGGTGTAGGTGCCGGGCTTCACGGGCGTGAACACATTGTGTAGATTTCCATCCGGCACGATGGCCGTTTCGTCGTTGCTCTTCCATAGCAGTTCCTCGTTGCAGTTTTCTGGTGTTACATCGTAACACGACTGCAAAATATTGGTAAGTTCTTCCAGGCTGTTGAGAGGCACCGTTACGCCATCCCTATACTCTTCCTTGAGGGTGATGGAGGTGGCGGGCTGAATAACGGTTACCTTGAAGGAGTTGACATTTCCTGTGGGGGTTAGTGTTCCCAACTTCACGCCAAGGTATCCATCTTCTACAGGGTTCCTACCATAGAGGATGTTGTCGTCCACAGCGAAGTAGTTTGAGCTGTTCGCAAAGTCCCACTCAATGTTCATAGGCACAGAGGCGTTCGCGGGGGTAAACCTGATATACTGCATCATGTCTACCGACTCACCTACGTTCACCGAGATGTTTTGCTGGGTGAGAGAATACGTTGTGGGGTGTTGGAACAACAACTTAAACAGGTTCGAGGGAATACCCGTGGTGGCTCGATCATCATAGGTCAATGTGCCGTTTTGGGGTTGAATAACATACTCCAAGCCGTCGTTATACAGAAGCCGGAAAGTAATGGGCTTGCCTTGGTCGCTACTCGTTCCCTTGATACGGAGAGGGAAGTAATAGAAAGAGCCTGACGTTCCAAACTCTGATCGAACCAGACCACGACACTCGTTATCGATAAAGGCTCCAAGGTAGATAAATTGGCCACCTGGATCGTTACCATCAGCGTCTACCAAACCAGCGTAAACCACATGCTCGCTATTATAAGCATTCGGATTGTACCCCCAGTCGGGTTGCGCCATCATTCCCGCCGCATAGAGCAGGAAGGTTAGCATTAGTAATAATTGTTTTCTCATAACAGAAATATGAAAGGTGAATAATTATTGATGAGCTTGCAGGGGTGCTACTTGCTGTCGCCGGTCTCCTGGGCTTCAGGGCCGGCGCCACCCGCAAGACAGTCGCGTGGCGCGTCGTCGTCGTTTTGCTTAATGCTTGCCAGATGAGAATTGATCATCTCGTCGACAAGGTCATAGGAATAGCGATTGCTTGCAGGGTCTGACGATAGAATGTTTGGTTTCATCTTGTTGGGCTTTCGTTGGTGATTAGACACTATGAGTCGGCACAATGCCATGACTGTGCTGCAAAGTAAGGTAGAAAAAGCCCAAAGGAGTAGGATATTTCTTACAAAAAATGGCCAATTTCTTACAAAATTAGCCTTTTCTTGTCATATTTTGGATGTAACACTTGCAATTCGCGAAAATGTTACATCTTCTTTCGGTATTGTGTGGGGGTGACGCCCAAGGCTTGCTTGAACGCGCGGGTGAAGTGGGAGGTGTCGAAGAAACCGCACTTCATGGCGACATCGCTGATGGCCACGTCGGCGTGGTTGTTGAGCAGTTCTTGTGCCCGTTTCATCTGAAGGGCGCGTATGTAGGCAAGCGGGGTGTCGCCCGTCACGGCGCTGAGCTTGCGGCGCATCTGCTGCTGACTCATGCAGAGGGCCGAGGCCACACTGTCGACGGTGACCTCGCCGCGCGACATGTCGCCGTAGATGACCTCATCGACCCGCTTCAGGAAGGCACGGTCGCGCGGCGACAGCTCGGCCGAGGCGTCGGCCTTGTGCTCGGCTTTGGCTTGCATGTAACGCTCGCGCAGCATGCGATGCTTCTCCAGCAGGTTGTCGACACGCACGGTGAGCTCCTCGGCGTTGAACGGCTTGTTGAGATATGCGTCGACACCCATCTGCAGGCCGCGCAGGCGGTCTTGCTGGGTGGTCTTGGCGGTAACGATGATAACGGGAATATGATTGAGCACCTCCGACTGCTTGACGGCCTGGCACAGCTCGTAGCCGTCCATGCGCGGCATCATGAGGTCGGTAATGATGAGGTCGGGCACGGTGTCGGTGGCCATGCGCAGGCCCTCCTCGCCATCGTGGGCCACGGCAAGGCGGTAGCGGCTGCGCAGCTGCATGCTCATGTATTCGGCCACATCGGCGTTGTCCTCCACGATGAGCACCAGCGGGCGGGTGTCGGTGGTGTCGGCCGCGTCGTCGGTGTCGAGGGGCGCAAGGTCGGGAGCCGGTGTGGCGTCGGCCTTGGCGGTGGCGGCGGCATCGGCGGGAACGGCGGGAACGGTGGCCTTATCCAGGGTGTCGGCGTCGATGAGCAACTGCTGCGACATGGCACCATAGACCTCGATGGGCTTCACCACCACGCCGGCGGGCGCCTTGACGGGCACCTTGGCGGTGAACACCGATCCCACGCCCAGGCGGCTGTCGAGGCTGATGCTGCCTCCCAGCGAGGTGACAATCTGCTTCACGAGGGCCAAGCCCACGCCCGAGCCTATGCTCTTCTGCTTGCTGTCGGTTTGGTAGAAGGGCTCAAAGATGCGCTGGCTGTCGGCGGGTGAGATGCCCGCGCCATAGTCGGCCACGCGAAGGGTGAGCATGTCGCCGCTCACATCGAGCGTAACCAGCACACGTCCGCCCTCCTTCGAAAACTTGATGGCGTTGGTAACGAGGTTGCACACCACCTTCTGCGCATAGTCGGGCACAAAGTCGCACTCGGCCTTCTGCTGCTTGGGCGCATACATCAGCTCTATGCGGTGGCTGTGGGCCAGGTTGAGGTAGCTCTCCACCACCGTCGACACGAAGAGCACGAGGTCGCCGTGGCGCCAGTCGGGCTGGCCAATGGCCGACTTCACCTTCTGGATGTCGAGCAACTGATTGATGAGCGACAACAGGCGCGAGCCTTGGCGCGACACCATGTGGCCGATGTTCACCACCTCCTCGGGCGGCAACTGGCCCTGCTCCATCATGTGCGAATAGCCGAGGATAACGGTGAGCGGGGTGCGAAACTCGTGGGTGATGTTGGTGAAGAACGAGAGGCGCATCTCGTTCATCTGCTGCTGCGCCAGCTGCTTGCGCTTACGCGTGCGGAGGGCGTAGACCAAGAAACTCATGATCACGGCGGCGAGCACGAAGATCAGCACGGCGGCGGTGACGCTCACCACCTTCAGGGTGCGCTCGGTGCGATACTCCTTGTTGATGGCGTCGACCTCGGCCTTGCGCTGCTCATGCTCGTAGCGTATGCGCATGTTCTGCATGTGGATGAGGTTCTTCTCGCTCGACACGCTGTCGCCAAACTCGTTGTAGGCCTTGTAGCTGGCGAGCGCACGGCGGCAGTCGCCCTCCTTGCTGTAAATGTTATAGTAGAGCCACGCCACCTGCGACTGGTGCTCGAGCGAGTGGAGCGTGTGGGCCGCCTCGTCGGCAATGGCGAGGTAGTGCTTGGCCTGGGCGTGGTCGCCCAACCTTACATACACCTGCGCCAGGGCGAGGCAGGGCTCCATGGCGTGCCACCGGTCGTCGGAGGGCGCCATGATGTCGTAGGCCTTGCGGTATTCGGCAATGGCCTTGGCCGTTTGGCCCTGCTTCTCATAGAGCCTGCCGAAATGGGTGTAGCAAAGCGATATGCCGAGGTCCGACTTGGCCAGGTGGTTCTGCTTCATGGAGTGGCTGTAGTAGGCCCACGCCGAGTCGAGCTGGTTGCGCTGCTCAAAGAGCGAACCGAGGTTGGCGTAGTTGATGGCCTGTCCCAGATGGCTGTCGAGGCTCCGCTCGCCAGCCAGGGCGGCGCGAAACACCGAGTCGGCGGTCTCTACGTCGCCAAGCGTCAGGCAGATATTGCCTATGCCATTGAGCGACACCACGCGGTTCTTGCGCGCCGTGCGATCGCTCTTCACAGAGAAGTCCTCGCTGAGGTGGAGGGCGCGGTAATGGTAATCGATGGCTTCGTCGAGCACACCCATGCGGCGGAAATTGGTGCCTATGTTGTTGAGGGCCTGCACCATGGCGATGGTGTCGTGGAGCTGCTGTGCCAACTCGAGCTCGTGGCGATGGCAATCGATGGCCTTCATGAAGAGGTTCGACTCGCGGTAGTTGCGGCCAAGCTGTTGGCGGGCGCGCATCTCAAGCATGTGGTTGCCCTGCTTGGCGGCCACACGGATAAGGCTGTCGAGGCTCTCATTGGTTTTCAGGCCTTCAACCAAGCTGTCGGCCTCATGGCGCTGGGCGTCGAGGGCTCTAAAGGAAGGATGGGAATGGCAGGCCACCAACAAACCGAGCAACGCTGATACAACGCCAATACAATGTCAAATCTCATGCAACATTCAAAATGACAAGAAAATGCGCGTAAATGCTAATATATACAGCATATAGCAGGCATTTGATAAAGTGTATAATTTGTTATTTATTTGTTACTTTACCATTTAATTTTATAATTTATCATAGTTAATGGTTCGTAATTGGTTCTTGTTTTGGGTAACA
>NZ_JAXVAE010000049.1:0-3828 GCF_037460745.1 Hallella sp.
AAGTTCGGGCTTTGTGATATTTTAAAAGAGGGTGTGAATTTTGACACACCCCCAGGGTGCTTTCTTGCTGAGTAGATATGCCAGGCGCTCCGTTGTTGGGTCGTGTTGTTGGGTCGCGTCGCCGGAGCCGCCCGCCGCTTGCCACTTATGCCTCGCACAATGGATCACCCCACAATATTCGAACCCCTCTTTTTCTATCGCTCGTTGCATCACGATGTTGTCGCGATGCGTGTCGAGGCGTAGCGTGTCGTGGTGTTGTAGGGCGAATTTTATTGACAGGCTCACCACGCCTTTCACCTCGCCGTTCGAGGCTATGCGATGAATGGTGGCGTATGGGTCGTCGTTGGGCCACGCCCCCTCTTCTATCACCTCGTAGGTGGGATCCACACCTTCGCGAAGCACAAACGTAGCCACAATCTTGTTTGCCCGCACGCACACATAGCAGTCGCCGCTCGCTATGTCGTCGCTTACCAGTGGCTCGCTCGGGTAGCCATCGGTCCATTGCGTGGGGTTGCCATGCTCCGCCATGTATTTGCGCGCCATGGCGAAGATGCCGAGCAGGTGGGGTAGGTCGGCCAGGGTGGCTTGCCGTATCGCCCAATCGTCGATGACCGTCAGGCGGTCGCCCGCCCTCCTGACCTTCCAGAACGTAACGCCCCGCTCTGCGCAGTAGGGCTCCATGCGCCACGCGCTCTCAAAGCCACTCATCACAAAGTGCATCGGCACCAGCAACTTCACGCGAAGGTGGCTTATCAGCTGCCTTGCGCCCAGCGTGTAGCCGTTGCCTATGCGGCCATCCACGGGAAACATGGCGATGTCGACCGTTGGGCACACCTCGCTTATGTCGTTGAGCTCTCGCAAGAACCTCCGCTCCTCTTCGGCAGGGTTCACCCACATGCCAAACTCGTGGCTGTAGATGGTTTCGGGCGTGTTGTCGGAAACGAAACGGGCATACCAGTTGCAGAGGTCGCCAGCGTGGAAAAGGCGTTTCCCCTCCACCTCCACCACCCAGCTCACCCCGCTGTCGTTGCTTCCTGTGGCCGTCACGCTAATGTTGTGGTCGTGCCATTGGTCGCCCTTCTCCATCCAAGCGTCGGCCGCCTCCTTGGCGGCACAATGGTGGTCGAGAATGTCGCGCGATAGCAGGTAGGTAAAGGCTGTGCGAGGGTTCGCCTCCCGCCACCCGAAGATGTGCTTGTTGAAATGGTCCCTGTGAAAATGACTTACAAACACATACACGTGCTTGTCGCCGCAGGGATTCAGGAGGCGTTCCATGACGTTGGCGGGGTCCATCCAGTAGTCGAAGACCAACACGCAGCGATCGGTTTCCACCACAAAGCCGCTATGATATAGATAGGTGAGTTCCATTTCCGTTTTGCTATTGTTCTGCAAAATTAGCCATATTTGTTCGCTTACCCAAACTTTTTGCCATGATGCGTGCGCCATGATGCGTGCGCCATGTGAGCCGCGCAACCCAAAAACATGCGGTGCGCCCGTTGTGCCATACAATATTATGACCGTTCGGGCGTTATATAAGCATGAAGAAACAAACAATATATATGTGTGTCATGATGTTGCTGGGCGTCCTCTCGTCGTGCACCGACGACGACAGCTTCACCACCGCACCCTCTCATGTGCTGACCCTCTCGGTCGACACCGTCAACATCGACACCGTTTTCTCCAACGTGCCCACGGCAACCCGGTCCTTCTGGGTCTACAACCATTCGGGCGACGGGCTGCGCTGCCAAAGCGTGCGCCTCGCCAACGGTGCGGCAACAGGCTTCCGGGTAAACGTCGACGGCCAATACCTCGCACCATCGTCGGGCTATGCCGCCTCTGGCATCGAGGTGCGCAACAAGGATAGCATACGCGTGTTTGTGGAGCTCACCTCGCCCGAGAATGGGCAGCCCGACCCGCAGCTATGCCAAGACGACCTCATCTTCACCTTGGAGAGTGGGGTGGAGCAGAAGGTGAACCTCAGGACCTACACGTGGGACGCGCTGAAATTAACGAACGTACACATCACCCGCGACTCGCTCATCAGCGCCCAGCAGAAACCCATCATCATCTACGGTGGCGTGGAGGTCGACAGCGGAGCCACGCTCACCATAGCGCCGGGCACCACCCTCTATTTCCACAACGACGCGGGCATGAACGTCCGCGGCACCCTCAAGGCCCTCGGCGAGGAGGGGCGCGAGGTGGTGCTGCGCGGCGACCGCATCGACCGCATGTTCGATTACCTCCCCTACGACCGCGTGCCGGGGCAATGGCAGGGCGTCAGGTTCTATGCATCGAGCTACAACAACCACCTGGCGTTCACCGATATCCATAGCGCCTACCATGGCGTGGTGGCCGACTCGTCGGATGTGGAGCTCCAGAAGCTCACCCTCGACCATTCCACCATCCACAACTGCCAAGGCTATGGCCTCCACGCCACCCACGCCAAGCTCACGCTTCTCAACAGCCAGATAACCAACACGCTCGAGAGCTGCCTGCGCATCGATGGCGGCAACGCCACCCTCAACCAGTGCACCCTCGCACAGTTCTACCCCTTCGACGCAAGGCGGGGAGCAGCCCTGCAGTTCACATCCACGCAGGCGCCGCTCGTCAACCTCTCGGTGAGCAACACGCTCGTAACAGGCTATGCCGACGACGTGCTGATGGGCGAGGCGGGCGATACGGCCGTGGCCTTCCAGTACCTCTTCGACCATTGCATCCTACGCACACCCAAGGTCACCACGGCCGATAGCGTACGCTTCACACAGGTGGTGTTTGAGGACGTGGCCGACACCACCCATTGCGGAGACAAGCATTTCGCCAATATCGACACCGACAACCTCATCTACAACTTCGAGCTCTCCTCGCTCTCCTCCGCCATCGGAAAGGCCAACCCCCAAACGGCGCTGCCAACCGACAGAAAGGGGCGAAAGCGCGACGACAAGCCCGACGTGGGAGCATTCGAGTGGATAGAGCCGAAAACAGAGTAACACCAACAACGAGCAAAAACCTAAGACATGGAAAAACTGACCATCGAAATCCACATGGATTATTGCCAACAAGACGAACTATCTGCCGAGGAGGCACAACTGGTGCAAGCGGCAGCCAAGGCCACCAGCAACGCCTACGCCAAATATAGTGGGTTCAGGGTGGGAGCAGCCCTGAGGCTCAACGACGGACGCATCGTGATAGGGGCCAACCAGGAGAACGCAGCCTATCCCTCCGGGCTCTGCGCCGAGCGAACCGCCATCTTCGGAGCACAAGCCAACTACCCCGAACAGCCCATCAAGTGCTTGGCCATAGCGGCAGCCGACAACAATGGGCTGAGAGCCAAACCCGTGTCGCCCTGCGGAGCCTGCAGGCAAGTAATTCTCGAGATAGAGGACCGATACCAGCAACCCATCGAAATACTGCTCTGCGGAACCGATGGGGTATATAGGCTGAAAAGCGTGCGCGACCTGCTGCCACTCTCCTTCGTCGAGGCAGATATGCGATAGGAAAACGCATCAAGAAGCCAAGACACGCTACTTCCACCCGCTCAGTAGCCCCTGCATGAAAGGTGCGAAGGGCGGGGTAGAGATGTATTGTGAAAAGGATAAACAATCTATAGCCAAATCTACACGTTTCTTTTCCGCGACGCAAACATTCGCGGCAATTACACGATTTTTAGCATGGTTTTGTAATTTCCTAACAATCAACGTGTTGTGTTGGTTGCTTTGTATTCGGCAGTCCTCATTCAACATTTTGCATTGCCGTTAGGCATGTTTCGTCCCTCAAAACATGCCTAACCCCGCTGCGAAACCTTCCCAATCGAGGCACGGTTAGCCATCT